>NZ_NOXY01000023.1:0-86450 GCF_002258735.1 Rhodococcus sp. WWJCD1 | reverse complement strand
CACCACAAGCGGATGGCTGATACATCGAATGCTTTCACCAAACAAAAATTCGGCACTGACATTCATCGACACACTGTTGAGTTCTCAAAGAACACGCACACACTCGAACCCCACGAACACACAGTCCGAAGGCCTCAAGGGCAACTGTTCCAGCCTATCCCAGCTTGGTCTCGGACACAAGGCCCGACTCTTGGGGGATAAAACCTGCCGAGCCACACGTCCAACCTCGTTCACCCTGTCCGTGAAGACCGGGTCGGTGTCCGTCGCTCTGACTCGACAAAAGTTACGCCACCAACCCCACGCGTGCAAATCCGCTGGTGAATCGAGACGTTGCGGGCATCTGCGCAGGTCCGAGCCCACACGCGCTCCACCCTGCTCGGTACGGCCGGCATATCTTGTCGTGTGACGCCCACCATATTTGCAGGAAATGCCGGCAATACGAGTTTCAGGGCCGAGACAACGCGCAGACATGATCGGGCAGCGCAAGGTGTGGTTCCACGTCGTCGGCACGTACTGCACGCCCGACGCTTTCACCGATGGGAACTACACCCGCCCACACTCCCCCGGCGGCAATGTCGGAGTCGTCGTCGACCGGTCCGCCGGCACGCGCCTTCACCGAAGCCTCGTACAGCGGAAGCGCCAGCACACTGGTCGCTGCAAGTTCTTTCCTCGTATGCGCACGCAGGTGTGCACTTCTACCGGGAACGACCTGATCGACTATTGCGTCCAAAGCGCGAATTCGCTCCTGCTCGTCCTTCACTCGACGCGGCAGCCCAACCACGACCGCACTTCGATAGTTCATCGAGTGATGGAACGCGGATCGAGCCAAGACCAACCCGTCGACGACGGTGACCGTCACGCAGATGTCCTGCGCCGGAGCCTCGATCAGGCTGCGAGAGGCGACCGAGCCGTGCAGGTACAGAGTTCCAGCCCTGTCCGGGCCGTCCGGATCCACGCCGAACACGGTCGGAAGCACACGCGGCACGTTGTCCACCACTACGCCCAGATGGCAGAGCCGAGCCGAGCCGAGAACGTCCAGCAGTGCTGATCGCTCAGCTCGAGCGCGCTGCCGACCACGGATCACCGTGGTTCTGGGCGTCGGGGACAGGAGGGCCTCGTCAGTTGTCATGACTACAGGATTCCGCTTGGTTGGCTCACTGTCATGGTCCAATAGATCGAAACTTTGCTAGGCCACTTACCTCCCTCGACAGGTGTGACACAGGATGACTTTGCCGCCGAATTCGCTGTCGATCGCGGTCGATCGCGCCGACCGTCGTACGTTGCCCGTTCAGGTAGCCGACGGTATCCGCGCGGCCATCGATCGCGGTGAGCTTGGGCCCGGTGCCCGATTGCCCAGTACCAGAGCGCTTTCCGCCGAAGTGGGCTTGGCTCGCGCGGTGGTGGAGAAGGCGTACGAGCAACTCGTGGCCGAGGGATGGCTCGACGCACGTCGCGGATCCGGTAATTACGTCCGAGATGTTCCGCATGCCGTTCGATCGCACCGAAGCCCGCGCCGAGCACAAGAAGACCCACCGGTTGCTCAGCGCACTTCACTCCGACCCGGGATACCGTGGACTCCTCCTCGCGCGTCCCAAGCGTGGAAGCGGGCCTGGCGAGATGTCGGCGCATCGCCCCCGCCCGGCGACTACCCCGATCCGGCAGGTTTGCTCGACTTGAGAACACGTATCGCGGATCTGCTGGGCCGTGCACGCGGACTGCACACCACCGCGGATTCGATCGTCGTGACCACGGGAAGCATTCACGGTCTCGACCTGATACTGGGTGCCCTCTCAGCGAACGTAGGTGTCGAACATGTTCTCGCACTGGAGAATCCGGGATACCGATCTGCCGCCGCCCTCGCGACGCACCGCAGGTGGTCCGTTCACGATGTCCCCGTCGACCGTGAAGGCCTTGTGGTCGAAGAACTCGAATCTGCACCCCCGAGGACCCCTGCCGTCTATGTCACCCCCTCACACCAATACCCCACCGGCGGGCTCATGCCCATCGGTCGCAGGCGCGCACTGGCGGACTGGGCACGGAGTACCGGATCGACCATCATCGAAGACGACTACGATTCCGAATTCCGTTACGGCATAGCGCCTTTGCCTACAGTCACCGAGCTCGTTCCGGACCGCGCAGTCTACTTGGGAACCGTATCGAAGACGTTGGGTGCCGGGGTGCGACTCGGATGGATGGTGGCTCCCCCGTCGATGGTCGAGCGCATCACCGAAACACGTCGCGCAATCGGCGACTACCCATCGGTTCCCATCCAGCACGCCATGAGCTCACTGCTACGCGACGGCGAATGGGACCGATCCGTACGCACCGCGCGTCGGATCTATCGGGCACGTGACCGCGTCGTGGCCGCCGCGCTCTCTCGATTCGGCGAGCTTCGGGGTGCCGGTGCCGGGCTGCATACAGTTCTCGTGCTCGACACCGAGGTCGCGCGCGACGTCGCTGCCGACTGCGCAGCGAACGGGATCGACCTGCCCACCCTCGAACACTCGACGCGGTCGCCGACCACCGAGGGTGGGATCGTCGTCGGCTATGGCTCGGTGGCGGACGATCGATTCGATCGCGCCCTGCGTGTGCTGGTCGACGCCCTCGACAAGAGACTGATCAGCTGACCCGCTCGATGCTCCCTCCGAGAGCAGTCAGATTTTCCACGAATCGTGGATAGCCCCTGTCGATGTGGTACACGTCGTGTACCTCGGTCGTTCCGTCGGCTACCAGACCGGCAAGCACCAGCCCGGCCCCGGCCCGAATGTCGGACGACCACACCGGTGCACTGGAGAGCTGCGGCACACCGCGCACCACGGCATGGTGGCCATCGGTACGAGCGTCAGCGCCCAGTCGGATCATTTCCTCGACGAACCGGAAGCGCGCCTCGAACACGTTCTCGGTGATCATCGACGTCCCGTCGGCGACGGTCGCAAGCCCGATTGCCATTGGCTGAAGATCCGTCGGAAACCCGGGATACGGCAACGTCGCGAAGTTCACCGCTCGTGGCCGTTCGCGCTGAACGACGCGAAAGCCGTCCGGCTCGCTGGTCACCTCGGCACCGGCAGACCGCAGCTTGTCCAACACGAGCGACAGGTGCTTGGGGTTGACCCCCCGCACTCGGACATCCCCTCGGGTCATAGCAGCGGCAATCCCCCACGTAGCAGCCACGATCCGATCGCCGATGACCCGATGAGTGGTCGGCTTCAGCGCGCTGACTCCGCGAATGGTGAGCGTCGACGTGCCGGCTCCCCGGACGTCGGCACCCATCTCGTTGAGCATGTTGCACACATCGACGATGTCCGGTTCGCGTGCCGCGTTGTCGATCACGGTCTCACCGGTGGCGAGCACTGCCGCCATCAAGATGTTCTCGGTCGCTCCTACGGACGGGAAAGCCAACCGGATATTCGCGCCGCGCAACTCATCGGCTTCGGCCACGACGCATCCGTGCTGAATTTCGCTGCGTGCTCCCAGCAGCTGCAGGCCGGACTGGTGCATGTCGAGGGGTCGTGAACCGATGGCGTCACCACCCGGCAGGGCTACGACAGCCCTTTTACATCGCGCTACCAGCGGGCCCAACACGCACACCGACGCTCGGAACTGACGGACGGCCGCAAAATCGGCGTGATACTTGGGCATGGCCGGGGTGGTGATGTGAACGACCGAACCCTCGAGGTCGACCTCACAGCCGAGCCCACGCAGCACCTCTGCCATCAACGGCACATCCAGGATGTCGGGGCAATTGGTGATCGTGCTGGTGCCTTCGGCAAGCAGCGCGGCAGCCATCAGTTTGAGGACGCTGTTCTTCGCGCCGCCGACCGCCACCTCACCGACGAGGCGGTTACCACCGTTGACCAAGAAACGTTCGCTCACTTCGACAGCGTAGCCAGCGGCACCGACCGACACCCGCGCGGTACCGTAGCCGGCATGGCCGTCCATCTCACCCGTATTTACACCAGAACCGGCGACGACGGGACCACTGGACTGAGCGACTTCTCCCGGGTCTCCAAGAACGACGAACGCCTGATTGCGTACGCGGACTGCGACGAGACCAATGCGAGCCTCGGAGTGGTTCTGGCACTGGGCAACCCGTCCGAATCTGTGCATGCGGTCATCCGAACCATCCAGAGCGACCTGTTCGACGCCGGGGCCGACCTCTCGACGCCCGTCGTCGACGATCCGGAATATCCACCGCTGAGGATCGATCAGAGTTATGTCGACCGCCTCGAGGCCTGGTGCGACGAATTCAACGACGAATTGCCCGCGTTGACGTCGTTCATCCTGCCGGGCGGAACACCATTGGGCGCACTGCTGCACGTGTCGCGAACCGTGGCCCGACGCGCTGAACGATCGGCATGGGCTGCGGTTCATGCAAGCCCGGAGTCGACCAGCGCGCTCCCGGCGAAATACCTCAATCGGCTCTCGGACCTGTTGTTCATTCTGAGTCGGTACGCCAATCCCGAGGGCGACGTTCAGTGGGTACCGGGGTCGAGTCGGACTACCGGAGAATCCGCCGCTACTGACGAGAGCTGATCACGCCGCCGGCCGTCTGCGACGCGAGCGGCCGGACGGTCGGGATTCGACCCAGGACAGAAATGCGGTCAAAGCGCTTCTGTCGAGCGCGATCTCGAAATTCTTGCCGCTGTCCGTCAATTCCAGAACAGCGATGTCCGGTGTCATGATGTCGAACTCGGTGTCCTGCGGTGCACGCCGATCACCCACGTGAATATCTTGTCTGCCCAGACGGTGATCAGGTCCCGGGCGCAGACTCGACAGCTTGAAGAACACCAGAGTGTTGTCGCCGTACCGAATGATGCCGTGACGCCATCCGCTACCGCCATCGGACGGAAGCACCCTCATGATCGCCGCCGTACCTCCGCGGCGAAGAACCGTCAGACGATACGCAAAAGCCGCGACAAGCCCTGCGAGCAGCACAACCAGAATGATCAGAGCAATCAGTCCGGTGTGCATCGCAGGTCTCGTCGCGGCTTCTCGTGAACCTAGGACCGCTCGACAGCGCGGATACGTCCCTTGGCCACCGCAATGGCCTCGAGGTCGTCGCCGTTCTCTGCCACTACGGACCGTGCCGCTTCCACATCGATGTCGTCGGCGAAATCAGCCGACTCTGCCAGCACGGTCACCGTCTTGCCCGTCACCGACAGAAATCCACCGTGGACGGCAGCGATGATCTTCTCGCCATCGGTCGTCGTGATCGACACCGTGCCGGCCTCGACCAGCTGGCCGAGGACAGGCTCGTGGCCCAACATGATGCCGATCTCACCTTCGGTGGTCTGAGCACTGACGATGGTCGCGGTGCCGGACCACAGTTTCTGCTCCACAGCGACCAGAGAGACCTCCATGCCGCTCTTCTCGGAAGAAGTCACGTCGGTCTACTTTCCGGCCATCTTCTTCGCGGCTGCCTCGACATCGTCGAGACCGCCACAGCTGTTGAAGGCCTGCTCGGGAAGGTGGTCGTACTCACCCTTGGTGACCTTGTCGAACGCCTCGATGGTGTCGGAGAGCGACACGACCGAACCGGCCTCACCGGTGAACTTCTCGGCAACGATGAAGTTCTGGCCGAGGAACTTCTGGAGGCGGCGTGCGCGACCGACCAGAACCTTGTCCTCTTCCTGAAGCTCGTCCATACCGAGGATGGCGATGATGTCCTGCAGTTCCTTGTACTTCTGCAGAATCCGCTTGACCTCGTTGGCGACGCGGAAGTGCTCCGCACCGACGATGCCGGGCTCGAGGATGCGGGAGGTGGAGCTCAGCGGGTCCACAGCGGGGTAGATACCCATCTGCGAGATCGGACGCGAGAGCTCGGTCGTCGCATCGAGGTGCGCGAACGTCGTTGCCGGTGCCGGGTCGGTGTAGTCGTCGGCGGGAACGTAGATCGCCTGCAGCGAGGTGATCGAGCGTCCACGGGTCGAGGTGATGCGCTCCTGGAGCTCACCCATCTCGTCCGCCAGCGTGGGCTGGTAGCCCACGGCCGAGGGCATACGACCGAGAAGGGTCGACACCTCCGAACCTGCCTGCGTGAACCGGAAGATGTTGTCGATGAAGAGCAACACGTCCTGGCCCTGCACATCGCGGAAGTACTCCGCCATGGTCAGTGCAGACAGAGCGACGCGCATACGCGTGCCCGGCGGCTCGTCCATCTGGCCGAAGACGAGGGCGGTGTCCTGAAGGACGCCCATTTCTTCCATCTCGAGGTGAAGGTCGGTGCCCTCACGAGTGCGCTCGCCGACGCCTGCGAACACCGAGGTGCCCGAGAACTCACGTGCGATACGGGTGATCATTTCCTGGATCAGCACGGTCTTGCCGACACCGGCACCACCGAACAGTCCGATCTTGCCGCCCTTGACGTACGGGGTGAGAAGGTCGATGACCTTGATACCGGTCTCGAGGATCTCGGTCTTGCCCTCGAGCTGGTCGAAGGCTGGGGGCTTGCGGTGGATGCCCCACTGCTCGCCGTCGCGGCCGAGTCCGGGGGTGTCCAAGCAGTCACCGAGGGCGTTGAAGACGTGGCCCTTGACGACGTCGCCGACGGGAACCGAGATCGGCTTGCCCGAGTCGACGACAGCGGTGCCGCGGACGAGGCCGTCGGTCGGCTGCATCGAAATGGTGCGAACCAAGTTGTCGCCGAGGTGCTGTGCCACCTCGAGCGTCAGGGTCTTGGCCACGGTCGGCAGAGTGATCTCTGCGTTGAGGGCGTTGAACAGTGCGGGAATCGAGCCGCGCGGGAACTCGACGTCCACAACGGGGCCGATGACCCGAACGACACGGCCGGACTGAGTGTCCGCTCCGCTCGCGTTCTCTTGGGCTACTGCTGCGGTCATTGCTTAGTCACTTCCTGCGCTGTCGGCCAACGCGTTGGCGCCACCGACGATTTCGCTGATTTCCTGGGTGATCTGGGCCTGCCGAGCCTGGTTGGCCTGACGGCTCAGGGTCTCGACCAATTCGTTCGCATTGTCCGTCGCTGCCTTCATGGCGGTACGACGCGCCGCGGACTCCGACGCTGCTGCATCGAGCAACGACGCGTAGATCCTGGTGCTGATGTACTTGGGCAGCAGCGCCGAGAGCAGAGTGCCTGCCTCCGGCTCGAACTCGTACTGTGCCTGCACATCTGCGGTCGGCGAGTCGGTCAATGCGTCCGCACCCATCTCGAATTCCTCGTCTGTGTACGAGATTTCGAGTGGTGCCATCCGGCGAACTTCGGGCTTCTGCGTGAGCATCGACACGAAGCGGGTGTAGACGATGTGCAACTCGTCCACGCCCTCGACGGTGCCTTCACCGTTGGGAGCGTCGACCTCTGTGCCCGAGCCCGCCATGAACAGCTCGACCAGGTGCTTACTGGCCTTCGCTGCGTCGGCGTAGCCGGGTTCCTGGGAGAAGCCGGTCCAGGCACCCTTCACGTCCCGCTCGCGGAAGGTGTAGTAGCCCAGGCCTTTTGCGCCGAGCACGTAGATGACCGGATCCTTGCCCTCGGAGCGGAGGAGCTGGAACAGCTCCTCCGATTCCTTGAGGACGTTGGAGTTGTAGCCACCGCACATACCGCGGTCACTGGTCACGACCAGAACTGCGGCACGCTTGGGCTCGGGTCGCTCGTTGAGCAACGGGTGATCGAGCGAGCTCGATGCACTGGCCAGTGCGGAGAGCACCTTGGTGATCTCTTCCGCGTACGGCTTCGATGCGGCAACGCGGGCCTGCGCCTTGGTGATTCGCGATGTTGCGATCAACTCTTGTGCTTTGGTGATCTTCTTCGTCGAGTTGACCGACTTGATACGGGAGCGAAGCTCGAGAATGCTTGCCATCTAGCTGTTCACGCTCCCTTCTGTGCTCGTCTTGTCACCTGTCATCGCCGGCCTACTTGCTGACTGTCTTGCGGGTGACGTTGACCTGCTCCTGGCTGACCTCGTCGGCATTCAGAGTGTCTGCCTCGGCCTCATTGACGACGCGGTTGCCGTCCGAGTCCACGAAGCCGGCCTTGAACTTCTCGGTCGCTTCGGTCAATGCCTTCTGGTTGTCGTCGTCGAGAGCCTTGCCACCGGCAATGCTGTCGTAGACGCCGCTGGCGTTGCGGTGCAGATCCTCGAGCAGCTCGGTCTCGAAGCGGCGAACGTCGCCGACCGGGACGGAGTCGTACGTGCCCTGTCCGGCGAGCCAGATCGACACGATCTGATCCTCGACGGCAACCGGTGCGTACTGATCCTGCTTGAGCAGCTCCACCAGGCGAGCGCCGCGCTCGAGCTGAGCCTTGGAGGCCGCATCGAGGTCGGAAGCGAACGCGGAGAAGGCTTCGAGTTCACGGAACTGAGCGAGCTCGAGGCGAAGGGATCCGGAGACCTTCTTCATGCCCTTGGTCTGCGCAGCACCGCCGACTCGGGAAACCGAGATACCCACGTTGATAGCGGGACGGACACCCTTGTTGAAGAGGTCCGACTCCAGGAAGACCTGGCCGTCGGTGATGGAGATGACGTTGGTCGGGATGTACGCCGAGACGTCGTTGGCCTTGGTCTCGATGATCGGCAGGGCCGTCAACGATCCGCCACCGAGCTCGTCGGACAGCTTTGCCGAGCGCTCCAGCAGACGGGAGTGCAAGTAGAAGACGTCACCGGGGTATGCCTCGCGGCCCGGCGGGCGACGCAGCAGCAGTGAGATGGCGCGGTATGCCTCGGCCTGCTTGGTCAGATCGTCGAACACGATGAGGACGTGCTTGCCCTGGTACATCCAGTGCTGGCCGATGGCCGAGCCAGTGTACGGAGCGAGCCACTTGAAGCCGGCCGAATCGGACGCGGGGGCCGCGACGATGGTCGTGTATTCGAGTGCGCCCTGCTCTTCGAGCGCAGCCTTGACGCCTGCGATCGTGGAGCCCTTCTGGCCGATGGCGACGTAGATGCAGCGAACCTGCTTCTTCTCGTCGCCGCTCTCCCAGTTGGCCTTCTGGTTCAGGATCGCGTCGATGCAGACGGCGGTCTTGCCGGTCTTGCGGTCGCCGATGATGAGCTGGCGCTGGCCACGGCCGATCGGGGTCATGGCGTCGATGGCCTTGATACCGGTCTGCAGCGGCTCCTCGACGGGCTGACGCTCGAGCACCGAGGCAGCCTGCAGCTCGAGGGCGCGGGTCTCGGAGGACTCGATGTCGCCGAGGCCGTCGATGGGCTTGCCGAGGGGGTCCACGACGCGGCCGAGGTAGCCGTCGCCCACGGGGACCGACAGCACGTCTCCGGTGCGCTTGACTTCCTGGCCCTCTTCGATGTGCTCGTAGTCACCCAGGATGACGGCACCGATCTCGGTGGCATCCAGGTTCAGTGCAACTCCGAGAACGCCGCCCGGGAACTCCAGGAGTTCGTTGGACATCGCCGACGGCAATCCGGACACGTGAGCGATTCCGTCGCTCGTGTCCGTAACCGTGCCGACCTCCTCGCGGGAAGACTCCGGTGAGTAGCTCGCGGTGAAGTTATCGATCGCGCTACGGATCTCGTCGGAGGAGATCGTCAGCTCCGCCATAGTGTTTCCTGCTCTTCCTTCGAATGATCGCGGTATGAAAAGCCTCGAATGCCGAGGCGATTCGTCTCGTTACTGTGTCCGTGTCGGACTATTTGAGCGTCTTTCGCAATGCAGCGAGGCGGCCTGCCCCGCTACCGTCGATGACCTCGTCGCCGATACGAACGACAAGTCCGCTGAGCAGTTCGGTATCGACCTCTACGTGCACCGTGACCTGCTTGCCGTACGTGCGGGTCAAGGTTGCGGTCAGCTTCTCGAGCTGACTGTCGCTCAGTGGAGCTGCGCTGCGTACGTGTGCAACCGCGCGGTCACGCTGTTCGGCGGCCAGATCTGCCAGTCCGTTCAGAACATCCGCGGGGGCCGCCTTGCGGGGACGCGTCACAGCCTGAACTGCGAGCGCCTCGGTGACTGCCGTGACCTTGCCGTAGAGCAGACGACCGAGCAGTTCGCGCTTGGCCTGCGACGGCTTCGAGCGATCCGACAGGGCCTGCTCGAGCTGCGGGTTGCCGGCCACAATGCGTCCCAGTCGGAACAACTCGTCCTCGACCGTGTCCAGCTGATCCTGATCGGCCGCAGCGCGGAGCAGAGCTTCGCGTCCCAACTCGACAAGAGAGTTCAGCAGGTCGCGGGCGTTGGACCAGCTTTCGCCGGCAGCGGCCTTGACGATCGTTGCCGTTGCACTCGACACCTGGCCGGAGAAGACCTCTCCGGCCAGATCGCTTCGCCGAACGCCCTCGACCGACGAGTCGGCAAGAGCGGTACGCAACGTGCGCTGCGCGTCGAGAGTCTCGACGACGGCGAACAACTCGGCACCGGTCTGAGCAGCGACAGCTGTTGCCTCGCCATCCGACGCGGACCCCAGAGCTTCGTGGGCAACCGACCGCGTACGGGCGAGTGACTCACGAGAAGTTGCGTACATGGTTCGACTCACTTTCCGGATGCGGAGTCCGCGGTGACGGAATCCAGCTCGTTGAGGAAGCGATCGATCGAACTGGAACGCTTCGCGTCGTCGGACAGCTGCTCTCCGATGACCTTCTCCGCGAGTTCGACGGCCGTACGTCCCAGATCTCCACGAAGTTCGGTGACGATCTGCTGACGCTGAGCAACGAGCTGATTGTGGCCTGCGGCCACGATCCGGTCGCTTTCCTCCTGCGCCTTTTCCTTCATCTCGGCAAGAATGGCCTGCCCCTGGGTACGCGCTTCCTCGCGGATCTGCGCGGCCTCGGAACGTGCGTCGGCCAGCTGAGCGTGGTACTGCTCGAGAGCAGCCTTGGCCTCGGCCTGCGCCTGCTCGGCCTTCTTGATTCCGCCTTCGATGAGCTCGGAACGCTCGGCGAGAACCGTCTGGAAACGCGGTACGACGTACTTCCAGAACAGGAAGCCGATGATCACGACACAGACGATCGACCAAACGATGTCGTATGTTGCGGGCAACAGTGGGTTCGGGGATTCCTCCCCTTCAGCCCCTGCTGCGAGCAGCGTTATCGCGTTTGTCATCGCGCTCTCAGAGAATGAAGCCGGCGACGAGGCCGATCAGGGCGAGGGACTCGGTGAATGCAATGCCGAGGAACATCGTCGTACGGAGCTGACCGGCCAGCTCGGGCTGACGAGCGGTGGCTTCCATGTTCTTGGCGACGACGAGGCCGAGGCCGATGCCACCACCGATCGCTGCGAGGCCGTAGCCGATGGCGCCGTATCCGCTGGCGGTGATTTCCTGCGCCTGGGCCAGAACTTCAAGGCTCATTCGGTTTTCCGTTCCCTTTCTTCGGTCCACATCCGGGTGTCGGAGGTGGCGGTGTAGCTAGTTCGGTCTGTTGGTCGGTCAGTGCGAGTCGGCGTGCAGCGACAGATCGATGTAGATCGCCGTCAGCAGCGCGAAGATGTACGCCTGCAGGAAGATCACCAGCATCTCGAACATCGTGAACAAGAAGCCCATGATGAGCGAGGGTGCGGCGAAGATCTTCAGGCCCGCGGAGGCCTCGAAGAGGAAGAACTGCGTGGCGCTGAAGAACAGCACGAGCATGATGTGGCCGGCGAGCATGTTGGCCAGCAGACGCACGGTCAACGTGAACGGTCGGAGCACGAAGTTCGAGATGAACTCGAGCGGGATCAGCAGCACGTGCATGGCCGGCGGGATGCCGGGGATGACGATCGTGCCCTTGACGAACTTGCCGACGCCGAACTTCTTCACACCGGCGTAGACGAACGCGATGTACGCGACCGCGGCCAGCACGATGGGCAGCCCGATCCTGGCGTTGGACGAGATGTTCAGGAACGGAATGACCGCACTGGCGTTCACCGCCAGCACCGTGAAGAAGATCGTCATGATGACGGGCAGGAAGCGACGTCCCTGTTCCTTGCCGAGCACGTCCTCCGCGACGTGGATCCGAACGAAGTCGAGAGCGATCTCGGCAACGTTCTGAATTCCGCGAGGCACGATCTTGGGGCTGCGCAGAGCGATCAGCATGAACACGATCAACAGCGCCGACATCAGGATGCGGATGAGCATCAGTCGGTCGAGCTCGAACGGGGTTCCCTCGAACAGCACCGCGGGAGGAAAGAAATCGGATAGTGACGGCGGATGGAACTCCGCAGCCAGGTTGGTGACGCTCAGCGGTCTCTCCCGTGTTCGGGCCGCAGCCGGGTGACGACTGCGGTTCGATCGGACAATGACGATCTATCAAGTCGACGAAAATCGGCTCGCAATCGTCAGAGGCTGAGGCCCGGTCTTCATCGGCCAAGCGTCTGTCGGGTGTCGGCGACTCACGTCGACTCGGCAACTCTCAGGGCGGAACCTTACGTTGCCGAAGTCGGTGACTCCGGGCCTACTGTAAGGAAGCTCACGCTGACTGCTACCTGCGGGGGTCCAGTCCGGGGAAAAAGTCTCTTTTGTCCCGGTCTTGCCCACCGCTTGATGCAAACTTTATCAACAGAACTACGACGTTGTGTAGGCGGGCCTCAGCTTAACCGATTACGACAGCTTGTCGTACTACCGGTTGTCGGTGTGGTCGGCGGCCGGAACACTGTCGACGTAGGCGACTTTGGTCTTGACGACCCCGAATACCTCGGCCCCGAGCACGACCACCAGCGCCCCCAAGATCGTCAGCCCCAACGAGTAGCGGTTGTAGAACTCGGCATCCTTGAGCGCAACCAGCACGATCAGCGCGATGACCATCTTCACCAACCAGCCGCCGAGCAACAGCGCCCCGACGGCCGAGGCCGGAAAACGTGTGGTGAGAGCAACCGACAGCGCCGTCGTGATGACAAAACCTCCGCCGATGGCGACACCGATCAGTGATCCCCACAGGCCGGGCGTGCCGGCCGCGGCCACCGAGACCCCGATGCTCACCACCGTCAGCACCACCAAGCCGATCAGTCCGTACCGGACGGCGGCGCGAAGCGGCGCGAATTGGTCGGGCATGGGCTGCGGAGTGAAGGTCACAGTTGTCGAGAGTAACCGGGGCACGACGGGAAACAGAGGACGGGGATCAGCTGCCTCGTCGTGCGCTTCGACGTACCGGTCCACGCGATCGATCCACCCGCAAGGTAGGGACAGCGGTGACCACCAGCGCAAACACCAGACCGGCAGCGACCAGAAGCACCACGATCCGCCGATCGAGCAGGGAAGATCCGACCGCCCCGAAGGCGAGCACACCGACCCACAGGTAGATCACCAGCACCACCCGTCGATGCGAGTGACCGATTTGCAGAAGTCGATGATGCAAATGCATCTTGTCCGGACTGAACGGGCTCCGTCCTGCCCTCGTGCGACGGATGACGGCCAGCAACAGATCGAGTATCGGGATGAGCATCACGGCTCCGACCAACAGAAGTGGCGACAACAGGCCCAGCAGATCGCGCGGACCATAAGCCGTCAACGGGATCCGCCCCGAGGCACTGGTCGAGATCGTGGCCAGCGTCAGCCCGATGAGCATGGAGCCCGAATCACCCATGAAGATGCGCGCGGGTTGGAAGTTGTGCGGCAGAAATCCCAGGCATGCACCGGCCAGCGCGGCAGCGATCAGCGCCGGCGGGTAGACGCCGACATCGCCGCCCTGCTCCTGCAACAGCCCCACCGAGAAGATGCAGATCGCCACCGAGGAAATGAGCCCGAGACCGGCGGCCAACCCATCGAGACCGTCGACGAAATTCATGGCATTGACGATCACGACGGTGATCAGAACCGTCACGAGTCCGGCTTGCAGTTGATCGAGAACCAGGGTGCTGCCCGGCTGACCGGGTTCGCCTCCCCAGGGCTGATACAGCACGACCCAGCTGACACCCATGATCACCAGCACGCCTGCTGCCGTCACCTGCCCGACGAACTTGGTCAGGGCATCCAGGCCCCAGCGGTCGTCGATGACACCGACCAGCACGATCACGAACCCGGCAACAAGCGCGGCCGGTATGTCGCGGTTGTATGCCACGTCGAAACCCCGGGCCAGGGCCGGCAGCTGCGACGCGAACAGCAGGGCGGCGAGCATGCCCACGTAGATGCCCACTCCCCCGAGCCTCGGCGTGGCCTGCACGTGGACGTCACGATCGCGGGGAATGGCAACCGCACCGAACTTGATCGCCGCCACTCGTACTCCACCGGTGGCGAAAAACGTGACGACGGCAGCAGTGAGAAAGACCAGCAGTAGCTCCCGAATGGGAACGCCTGCCCCCAGATTCGACTGAGCCAGCAACTCGACGCTCATGCGGCACGGACGGGCATGTCAGGACGCTCCCGGGACCAGGCTTTCGGCGGTGACACCGAGAACCTCGGCAATCTTCTCGGTGGGAATGGCACCGACCCGCAGAATTCGTGCGCGGTCGCTCGTCAGATCCACGATGGTCGACGCCACCGCGTGATCTGCCGGTCCCCCGTCGAGATAGACCGCCGCCGACCCACCCAGCTGCTCCTGTGCCTCTGTCACCGTGGTGGCAGGCGGGCTTCCCGAGATGTTGGCACTGGACACCGCGAGCGGGCCGACCTCGCGCAACAACTCGAGCGCGACCGGATGCAGCGGCATACGCAACATGACCGAGCCCTGGGCATCGCCCAGATCCCAGGCCAGCGACGGCGCCTGCTGGACGACGATGCTCAACGCGCCGGGCCAGAACGCGCGAATCAGATCTCGGGTGCGCGGCCGGACACTCTGGACCAACCCGTCGATGGTGTTCCACGAGCCGACGAGCACGGGCACGGGCATATCGCGTCCCCTGCCCTTGGCGCGCAGCAGATCTGTGACTGCGCTGCCGTCGAACGCATCGGCGGCGATCCCGTACAGGGTGTCGGTGGGCATCACCACGAGTCGGCCGGACTTGAGGGCACCGCGGGCCGCGGTCAATCCCGCAGCGCGCGCATCGGCTTCACTGCAGTCGTAAACGGTACTCACGGTGCCCATCCTTCCACTTGCGGTAACGAAGTGATGTCAGGTGCCGCTCCCGCCGTCAGGCAGAGGCAGGGTGCGCCCGTGTGGCGACGACGAACCTGGGTCTTCCTGCCAGGTCAGGATGCGCGATGACCTCGGTGAACACCCGTCTCCGGGACAGCAGAGCCGCCACCTCGTCGCCATTGGAGTCGTCGTGTTCGATCGCGACGCCGCCGCCGACTCGAAGCCAACGGGCGATGTTGCCGACCATCGGCTCGATCACCGACAGTCCGTCGGCGCCGCCGAAAAGTGCCATGTGCGGATCGTGATCGATCACTTCGGGATCGAGTTGTGCGCCTTCCGGGACGTAGGGCGGGTTCGCGACGATCATGTCGACCGTGCCGTCGAGTTCGATCAACACATCGCGTGCCGTGACGTCGCCGTGGTGCAGGGTGATCGGGGTATCACCCTCACCGCTGCGCAGATCGGCATTACGCCTCGCCCACGCCAAGGCCGACGGATCCAGCTCGACGGCATGCACGACGGCGTCCGGCCGAGCGTTGGCGATCGCCAGCGCCAGCGCACCCGAACCCGTGCAGAGGTCGAGAATCACAGGCGGATGGCGGTCCACATTTTCGAGGAACGCGAGAGCCCAGGCCAACAGCAGCTCGGTCTCCGGACGCGGCACGAAGACACCCGGGCCCACTTCGACGTCGATGTTGCCCAGCGACGTCTTACCCGTGATGTATTGCAGCGGAATACGTTTCGCGCGCTGCTCGATGGTCCGGAAGTACGCCTCGACGAGCTCGGGTTCGACGAGGGGAACAAGACCGAGACGGCCACGTTCCACACCGACGAGGTGCGCGGCAAGGAGTTCTGCATCGACACGTGGACTCGGCACACCGGCCGCCTCCAGCATCGATGTTGCTTCGAGGATGGCTAGACGTAGCGGCTTGCGGCTCACCCGTTCAGACTGCCACGAGGCTCCGACCACTCACTCACACGCGTCCCAGTAACTCCGACTTCTTGGAGAAGAACTCGTCGTCGGTGAGGAAGCCCTTCGCGTGCAATCCGGCGAGAGCCTCGATCGCAGCGGTGATCTCGGAGATGTCGACGCCGACCTGGTTACCCCCGGCCCCGGACTGGTTCGAGGCCTGCGGAGCCGAAGACTGCTGTGACGAGGACTGTTGCGGGTAGGCCTGCGGTGCGGACTGGTTCTGCGAGTTCTCTCCGCTCGATTGCTGGTCCACTCGAGGCAGACTTCCTGCACTGAACGTGCCGTACTGGCTGGTGAATTCCAGCGACCCCGGTCCACCGCTCTGCTGTTGCTGCACTCCCCCGATGGAGTGGTCCAGCGTGTCGTACACGGCCAGTTCGCCGCCCACGAGCACCGCGAGACGTCGGGAGCCCGGGAACACCGCGTACTGCGACCCGTTCTGGCCGCCGCTCGAACTCGGTGAACCCAGATCCGATGGCCACCACGAACCGGACCCGAACGAGTTGCCACCGAACGAACCACCCGCGGCCTCCCGCGGTGGATACACCTGATGCTGCGACAGCACCGCAGACAGATCACGACACAGGCCGTCGACCCGGCTCTTGAGCCCATGATCGAACATGTTGCCCACCATGGTCATTCCGCCGCGCATCCACTGTCCGCTGCCACCGAGCTCGGGAATGTTGAATTGCGCCATGGAGCCGCGGCCGTTGTTGACGGCGTCGAGCATGGTGCGGACCGCGTCGGTCGAGATGCCGTAGCGAGACGACAGTTCGGTGACGGCGTTCTCGCCTGCGGGTGTCAAGGCCTGGTTCATTCTGCTGTGCCTCTCGGGGCTCTCGTGCGGGGTCGAACCTGGAAGCAAGGGTATCGCACCGAGCGATGGACCGGCCGATCGAAATCTGAAAAGCTTTGTGCCCCAACTACTCTGCTTGCATACGAGCGTCGCGGTCCGCCTTGGCCAGCGCGTCGAGCAACGCATCCATCTCGCCGTCGAGCAGGGCGTCGAGGTTGTGCGCCTTGAAGCCGATGCGGTGATCGGTGATGCGGTTCTCGGGGTAGTTGTAGGTTCTGATCCGCTCCGAGCGGTCGACGGTACGCACCTGGCTGGCTCGTCCGGCCGAGGCCTCTTCGTTGGCGGCTTCCTCTGCGGCCGCCTGGAGGCGAGCTGCGAGAACCTGCATCGCGCGTGCCTTGTTCTGCAGCTGCGAACGCTCGTTCTGGCAGGTCACCACGATGCCGGTCGGAAGGTGTGTGAGCCGAACCGCGGAGTCGGTGGTGTTGACGCCCTGGCCGCCCTTGCCGGACGAGCGGTAGACGTCGATACGCAGATCGGTTTCGTCGATCTGGACTTCTTCGACCTCGTCGGGTTCTGGATAGACCAGGATTCCGGCCGCGGAAGTATGTACGCGTCCCTGAGATTCGGTAACCGGAACTCGCTGCACCCGGTGCACGCCACCCTCGAACTTCAGGCGCGCCCACACGCCGTCGAGCGGGTCCTTGGTCTTGATCGACAGGGTCGCGTCCTTGTATCCACCCAGGTCGGAGACGTTCGCGTCGAGTACCTCCACCCGCCACCCACGGCGTTCTGCGTAGCGCACGTACATCCGCGCGAGATCGGCTGCGAAGAGCGCCGATTCCTCGCCGCCCTCACCCGACTTGACCTCCATCACGATGTCGTCGCCGTCGTGCGGGTCGCGTGGCGCGAGCAGGTCGGTGAGGGTCTGCTCCAGCTGCAGCACCGTCGCCTCGAGCTCGGGGATCTCGGCGGCGAACGACGAATCGTCGGCAGCGAGCTCACGTGCGGCTTCGAGATCGTCCTGAGCGGCGGTCAACTTGGTGTGCGCAGACATGATCGGTGCCAGTTCGGCGAACCTCTTGCCTGCTCTGCGCGCCGCCGACGGGTCGTTGTGCAGCGCTGGGTCGGCGAGTTGCTGCTCGAGCCCGGAGTGTTCGGCAAGGATGTCGTCGATGGCCGAAGGCTTCACTGTTCTCGCCATGGGGATGACTCACTCTCGAACGCGGGTGCAACTGGGTGTGGACACAAAAAAGCCGACGCCCGTCCTGTGAATCACAGGACGGGCGTCGGCGGAACAGCTAGCTGTCTGCGTCGGCCTTCTTGCCGGCGCGCTTGCCGTAGCGAGCCTCGAAGCGTGCGACGCGGCCGCCGGTGTCGAGAATCTTCTGCTTGCCGGTGTAGAAGGGGTGGCACTGCGAGCAGACCTCGACGCTGATGCGCTCTTTGTCGGTGGTGCTTCGGGTCTCGAAAGTATTTCCGCAACCACAGACGACTGTCGTCAGTGTGTAGTCGGGGTGAATTCCTGCCTTCATGGTGTCCTTACCGTTCTTTGTAATGGTCGCCGGGTCGCCTTCGCCGATCGAAGACGTGAACCGGAACCGGACTCGGCCGTTGATTATGCCAGAGCGTGCATCCGCCCTGCTAATCGTCGGTACTTCTGTGCCGACAGATGCTTACAACGCACGCACCTGCCGGCTTGTTCCCCGGGTGAAAGATCCGGGGAACAACCGATCAGTCGTTGTTGCCGCCGGGTGCCGTCTTCGAGACTTCCATCAGGAACTCGAGGTTGTTCTTGCTCTTCTTCAGTCGATCGACCAGCAGGTCGATGGCCTGATGGGAGTCGAGTCCGGACAACACGCGTCGCAACTTGTGCACCACTGCCGCCTCGTCGGGAGCAAGGAGCAGTTCGTCGTGGCGGGTGCTGGACGGGTTGATGTCGACGGCCGGGAACACGCGCCGCTCCGCGATCTTTCGATCGAGCTTGAGCTCGGCGTTACCGGTGCCCTTGAACTCTTCGAAGATCACGGTGTCGCCGGTGGATCCGGTCTCGACCATGGCCGTGGCGATGATCGTCAGCGATCCACCGTGCTCGATGTTTCGAGCCGCACCGAGGAACCGCTTCGGCGGGTACAGCGCGGTCGAGTCGACACCACCGGACAGGATTCGTCCCGAAGCCGGCGAGCTGTTGTTGTACGCACGTCCCAGACGGGTGATCGAGTCGAGCAGAACCACCACGTCCTGTCCGGCTTCGACCAGGCGCTTGGCCCGTTCGATCGCCAACTCGGCAACCGCGGTGTGATCGCCCGGCGGCCGGTCGAACGTCGATGCGATGACCTCGCCCTTGACGCTGCGCTGCATGTCCGTCACTTCTTCGGGACGCTCGTCGACGAGGATGACCATCAGGTAGCACTCGGGATTGTTGATGGCGATCGCGTTGGCAATAGCCTGCAGAACGCTGGTCTTACCTGCCTTCGGCGGGCTCACGATGAGCGCACGCTGGCCCTTGCCGATCGGCATCACCAGGTCGATGATGCGCGTGGTGAGGATGTTCTGCTGGGTCTCGAGACGCAGACGCTGGTTGGGGTACAGCGGGGTGAGTTTGCCGAATTCCGGACGCTTGCGGGCAGCCTCGACCTCTCCCCCGTTGACGGTGTCCAATCGCACGAGCGGGTTGAACTTCTGCCGCTGGCTCGACTGCTCACCTTCGCGTGCCACTCGAACTGCGCCGGTGACGGCATCGCCGCGACGAAGACCGTTCTTGCGAACGAGGTTCATCGACACGTAGACGTCGTTCGGGCCGGCCAGGTAGCCCGAGGTACGGACGAACGCGTAGTTGTCGAGAACGTCCAGGATCCCGGCTACCGGCTGGAGTACGTCGTCCTCACGGATCTCGGTGTCGCGCTCGCGTCCGCCGCCGCCGTCGTTGCCCTCGCCACGATCGCGTCCACGACGCCGCTCACGGAACCGACGACCCCGACGACCCCGGCCTTCGCCCTCGTCGTCCTGATTGTTGTCGCGGTTGTCGCGAGGACCGTTGTTTCGCTCCTCGTTACGACCGTCGTTGCGATTGTCGTTGCGACCATCGCCCTGATTTCGGTTACGGCCGTTGCGATCGGACTGATTGCGACCACCGTTGTCACGGTTGGAATTGTCCCGATCACCCTGGTTGCGATCACCCTGGTTGCGGTCGTTCTGGTTGCGGTTGCCGTTGTCCCGGTTGCCGTTCTCGCGGGTGGCCGTGTCGCGGTCGCCCTGATTACGGCTTCCGTTGTCACGGGCACCGTTTTCTCGGTTGCCGTCGGCGTCACGCTGTTCCCGGTCGGATCCGTCCTGACGGTTCCGCTCGCCGCGACTACGTCGCGGCCGCTCGGGGGCGGCTTGGTCGCCCTCGTCCTGCTTCTCGCTCGACGCGGTGTCCGCGGAGGAAGTGGTTGCTGCGGTCTCGGATCCAGCCGAGTTGTCGCTGTCGTCGAGCGGGAGCTGATCGGGTGCACCTGCGCGGCGACCTGCTGCTCGACGGCCACGTGCGCGACGACCGGTTTCGGGAGCCGAGTCTGCCGCGTCGACCGACTGCGTCGCCGAGGCGTCGGCAGTCGACACCTCGGGTGCCGGTGCGGCCTCTGCTGCAGGTCGATCTTCGACGGCGGGTGTCGACGCAGCGGCGCGGCGCGTCTTGGGTGCGTCGGACTTGGGTGCGTCGGACTTGGCCGACTTCGCCGACGCAGCACCCGATTGATGCTCGGAAATGGCTGCGATCAGGTCGCCCTTGCGCATACCGGAGATGCTCTTGATGCCGAGTTCGCCAGCGAGGCTGCGTAGCTCGGTGAGAACCATTCCGGACAGGCCTGCACGTCGGCGTGACGTTTCGGGCGCAGAGATAAGTTCCGTATCGGTCACGGAGGTCCTTTCCTTCCCTCGCTCGCTCGATGCGCAGCCGAGGGTTCGTTCCGCAGTTCGACGTTCTGCCGAACTCGGATATTGCCGTTCATGTTCGACGCACTCCGTCGACGACACCATCGATCCGAGACCGCAGAGAACTACGGGAAGGATCGAGTCAGGAGCGTCACATCACTCGGACGTTTGAATCCCCCGAATACAGCGACCTGATTGCCCTGACAAAACCGGCGTCTGAAGCGCACGATGTACGGACAGGGTTCACCATAGCGCCGTTGTCCCCACTCGGCAAGAACCCTACCCGGCGTTTGTCACGCGACGGTCACTCCGTCGGCTACCTCCAGGTCGAGTACCCGCCACCCCTCGACGGTTGCGGCGTCGCGCAGATCCGTCGGAAACTCTTCGGTGCACAACGCCATGACGGTCGGTCCCGCCCCGGAGACCACGGCCGCGATCGATCGGGCGCGCAGAGTCGCGATCCAGCGCGTGGTGTCGGGCAGCGCTTGGGCCCGCTGTC
Organism: Rhodococcus sp. WWJCD1; assembly: GCF_002258735.1. Lineage (NCBI taxonomy): Bacteria > Bacillati > Actinomycetota > Actinomycetes > Mycobacteriales > Nocardiaceae > Rhodococcus > Rhodococcus sp. WWJCD1. Next base: position 65,379 of record NZ_NOXY01000023.1, on the reverse strand, counting down.
CCTGATGAAGCACATCTTCCGTCGCCGACATCAGCAGATCCGGACGCTGAGTCAGCGCCACCACCACGAGAGCACTCCGACTCACATTGAAGGCCGCATCACGATGGGGCACCAACTCGGGCAACAGACCCCGCGTGTGCGAGGTCGACGAGCGCTCCGACGGCACGAGCACGACGACCCTGATGGTCGGATGCACATCGAGCCTCACGGCCGCGTACTTCCGAGCCGTCACACTGGCATTGGGCGGTTCGCTCCACGACACGACGGCTCCGCCGAGGCAGCTCGCCGACGCGTTGTCGGGATGCCCCTCGAATTCCGACGACAACTGAACGAGCTGGCTCTCCGACAATGCGCTGGACGGATCGACTTTCGCAGCGAGCGCGTTGGCCGCTGCGAGGCCCCCGACCACAGCCGACGCCGACGAACCGAGACCCCTCGAATGAGGAATTGCGTTGCGGCAGTGGACATCCAGACCGTCGGCCCACACTCCGGCAGCTTCGAGCCCTCGCTCGATGGCGCGCACCACCAGATGCGTCGGACCCCACGGGACATCCGCCGAGCCCTCGCCGTCGACATGAATTCTCAGCCCCGACGCCGTGGTCGTGACCTCGATTTCATCGTAGAGCCCCAGAGCGATTCCGAGACTGTCGAATCCGGGTCCGATGTTGGCACTGGACGCCGGAACGCGCGCGGTCACCGTGAGCCCGATCGGAAGTGTCGTCGTCATAGCCGGAGATTCCGTCAACTCAGGCCAGCTCGAGCGCAGCCGCGACAGCGACGGGATCGACCGAAATCGGTTCTACGACAGGCATACCCGACAACGCGGTGTCGGGATCCTTGAGACCGTTACCGGTCACCGTGCAGACGACGGTCAGGCCCGGCTCCAGCCAGCCTTCCTTTCGAGCCGCCAACAGTCCGGCGACGCTGGCCGCGGAGGCCGGTTCGACGAACACGCCCTCGGTCTTCGCGATCAAGCGGTATGCCTCGAGGATCTCCTCGTCGGTCGCTGCGCGGAATGCTCCGTTCGATTCCTCCTTGGCATTGACGGCACCGTTCCAGGATGCGGGTGAGCCGATCCGGATTGCGGTGGCGATCGTTTCCGGGTCCTTCACCGGCGCACCGTGAACCAGAGGAGCGGCACCCGCGGCCTGGACTCCGAGCATCCGCGGCTTGCGCGTGGTGAGACCGTCACGGAAGTACTCCGAGTAACCGCGCCAGTACGCGGTGATGTTGCCTGCGTTGCCGACCGGCAGAGCATGGATGTCCGGCGCGTCGCCGAGGGCGTCGCAGATCTCGAAGGCCGCGGTCTTCTGGCCTTCGATACGGACGGGATTGACGGAGTTGACCAGACCGATGGTCGGGAACTCGGCCGTGGTCTTGCGGGCCAGTTCGAGGCAATCGTCGAAGTTGCCCTGCACCTGAATGATCTTGGCTCCGTGCATGACTGCCTGAGCGAGCTTGCCCATGGCGATCTTGCCCTGCGGAACCAGTACGGCACAGCTCATTCCGGCCTTTGCCGCATAGGCCGCAGCAGAAGCAGAGGTGTTGCCGGTCGAGGCGCAGAGCACGGCCTCTTGACCCCGGGCGAGCGCGTCGGTGACGGCCATGGTCATTCCGCGGTCTTTGAAGGAGCCGGTGGGATTGAGCCCTTCGACCTTGAGATGCACTGTGCAGCCGGTCAATTCGGACAGATGCCCGGCGGGCAGCAGCGGAGTTCCGCCCTCGCGCAACGTGACGGTCTTCCAGTCCGGTCCGATCGCCAGACGCGAGCGGTATGCCTCGATCAGACCGGGCCAGGGGGTGTGGACGCTCATACGGTGGTGCCTTCCAATCGGAGAACGCTAGCGACGTGGACGACCACATCGAGCTGCTCGAGCGATGCAACGGTTTCGGACAGTGCGGAGTCGGCCGCGAGGTGGGTGACGACGACGAGCCTGGCTCCGTCACCCGAGCCCTGCTGACGCACGGTGGAGATGCTGACGTCACGCTTGGAGAACTCGGCCGCCACGGTGGCCAGGACGCCGGGCTTGTCCGCGACCTGCATGCTGACGTAGTAACGAGTGAGGATGTCACCCATCGGGGCCACCTTGAGCTTGGCGTACTTGGATTCGAGTGGGCCCCGCCCCCCGTAGAACTTGTTGCGCGCGGCCATCACCAGATCGCCCAGCACTGCGGACGCAGTCGGTGCACCGCCTGCGCCCTGCCCGTAGAACATCAGGCGGCCGGCAGCCTCGGCTTCGACGACCACGGCGTTGAACGCGCCGTTGACCGATGCCAACGGGTGGTTCAGCGGAACGAGCGCGGGGTAGACCCGAGCGGAGATTCGTTCCTTGCCCTTGGGCGTGACGATCCGCTCACAGATGGCCAGCAGCTTGATGGTGCAGTCCAGGGATTTCGCGGTTTCGAGATCGTCCGAGGTGATCTTGCTGATGCCCTCGCGGTAGACGTCACCGGCCGTGACCCGGGTGTGGAATGCGATGGACGCCAGGATGGCGGCCTTCGATGCAGCGTCGTAGCCTTCGACGTCGGCGGTCGGGTCGGCTTCGGCATAGCCCAGACGCCCTGCCTCGGCCAGGGTTTCGGCGTAGTCCGCTCCCGTCTCGTCCATGGCGGAGAGAATGAAGTTGGTCGTACCGTTGACGATGCCGGCAACCTTGTTCACGCGGTCGCCCGCGAGGGACTGCATCAGTGGACGAACGACCGGGATGGCTCCGGCCACGGCCGCCTCGAAATACAGGTCGGCACGCGACTTCTCGGCAGCGTCCGCGAGTTCGCCGGTGTACTCGGCCAGGAGGGCCTTGTTCGCAGTGATGACGGACTTGCCCTTCTCGAGGGCAGAGAGCACGAGCTTGCGGGGAATGTCGATGCCGCCGAGCACCTCGACGACGATGTCGACGTCGTCGCGGCCGACCAGCTCCGCCGGATCGTCGGTGAGCAGCTCGGTCGGCACTCCACGATCGCCGTCTACCCGACGCACCGCGATGCCCCGAATCTCCAGCGGCGCACCGATTCTCGCTTCGAAGTCCTCGGCATTCTCGGTGAGGATTCGAACGACCTCGCTGCCGACGTTTCCGAGTCCGAGTACGGCGACGCCTATCGGCTTCGATGTCATGGCTGAACCTCCAAGCTGAGCAGATCTTCGATGGTTTCCCGCCGCAGGACCAGGCGCGCTCGCCCGTCCTTGACTGCGACCACTGCGGGCCGCGTCAGCAGGTTGTAGCGACTGGACATGGAGTAGCAGTAGGCCCCGGTGGCCGCTACCGCGAGCAGGTCACCGGGCCCGACGTCCGCCGGCATCCATGTGTTCTTGATGACGATGTCGCCGCTCTCGCAATGCTTTCCGACCACTCGCGCCAGAACGGCTGGAGCTTCGCTGGTTCGCGAGACCAATCGGCAGTCGTACTCCGCCTGATAGAGCGAGGTGCGAATGTTGTCGCTCATTCCGCCGTCGACGCTGATGTAGCGCCTGCGCGTCGCCTTGTCGACGGTGACATCCTTGATGGTGCCCACCTCGTACAGCGTGACGGTGCCCGGTCCGGCGATGGCACGGCCGGGTTCGACGGCGATCGTCGGAACCGGCAATCCCACCGCGGCGGACTCCGTCTCCACGATGGCGGTCAACTTCGCTGCGAGCTGCTCCACCGGCGGCGGGTCGTCACTGGCGACGTACGAAATGCCCATGCCACCACCGAGATCCAGCGTCGAGATCTGTGCGGTTTTTTCGACACCGAACTCCGAGACGATGTCTCGGAGCAGGCCGATGACCTTGTGCGCCGCGAGCTCGAAGCCGTCGACCTCGAAGATCTGCGATCCGATGTGACTGTGCAGTCCCACGAGGCGAAGGTTGTCGGCAGCGAACACACGGCGGACCGCGTCGAGTGCCGAACCGTCGGCGAGCGAGAAGCCGAACTTCTGGTCCTCGTGCGCCGTGGCGATGAACTCGTGCGTATGCGCTTCCACGCCGACGGTGATGCGGATCAGAACGTCCTGGACCACACCGGCCGCGCCGGCAACGGCGTCGAGACGGTCGATCTCGATGTTGGAGTCGAGAACCACGTGCTCGACGCCCGCGCGCACGCCCGCCTCGAGCTCGGCGACCGATTTGTTGTTGCCGTGCATGGCAATTCGGTTCGCCGGAAAACCTGCGGCCAGCGCGATAGCCAACTCCCCGCCGGAACATATGTCGAGCGACAGCCCTTCGTCGGCAACCCAACGCGCGATCTCGCCGCAGAGAAATGCCTTGGAGGCGTAGTGCACACGCTCGGGCGCTCCGAAAGCGGCTGCCATTTCGCGGCAACGCGAACGGAAGTCGTCCTCGTCGATGACGAACAGTGGCGTCCCGTACTGCTCCGCGAGTTCGGTGACCGATACTCCGGCGAGACGAACCGTTCCGTCGTCACCGCGCTCGGCATTACGGGGCCACACCTGATCGGGCAGCGTGGTCATCTCGGACGCGTCTACCGGGCGATGGGATGTCGACTGTTTTGCGGGTGCATCGGCATGCTTGGGCCCGGCCGGATGTGCGCTCACATGCGCTCCGGTGCGCTGACCCCGAGCAGTTCGAGGCCGTTGGCCAGGACCTGCCGGGTCGCGTTCCCCAACGCCAGTCGTGCGGTGTTCACAGGTCCGGGCTCCTCGTCTCCTTGTGGAAGTACTCGACACGCACCGTAGAAACGGTGATAAGCACCCGCCAACTCTTCGAGGTAGCGGGCAATCCGGTGTGGCTCACGCAGTTCGGCGGCACTGGCCACCACGCGCGGGTACTCGCCGATCGTCCTGATCAGCTCGCCTTCCTGCTCGTGGGTCAGCAGGCTCAGATCCGGTTCATCCGCAACGATGCCCAGTTCGGCGGCATTGCGCGCGAGCGAGGCCAGCCGGGCATGGGCGTACTGGACGTAGTACACCGGGTTCTCGTTGCTGGCACTCGCCCACAGGGCCAGATCGATGTCGATGCTGGAGTCGACGGACGACCGAATCATCACGTACCGGGAGGCGTCGACACCGATGGCGTCGACCAGGTCGTCGAGCGTGATGACGGTACCGGCGCGCTTGCTCATCTTCACGGCAACGCCGTCGCGAACGAGATTGACCATCTGTCCGATGAGGACTTCGACGGTCGCGGGGTCGTCTCCGAACGCCGCCGCGGCGGCCTTGAGCCGTCCGATGTATCCGTGGTGATCTGCTCCGAGCATGTAGATGCACAGGTCGAAGCCGCGCTGCCGCTTGTTCTGGAAATAGGCGATGTCGCCGGCGATGTAGGCAGCGTTGCCGTCGCTCTTGATGACGACGCGATCCTTGTCGTCACCGAAGTCGGTGGACCGGAGCCACCAGGCCCCGTCCTCCTCGTAGAGGCTCCCCGAGGTCTTGAGGTACTCGACCGACTTGTCGACGGCTCCGGACTCGAACAGCGAGTTCTCGTGGAAGTAGACGTCGAAGTCGACACCGAACTCGTGCAGGTTCGCCTTGATCCGATCGAACATCAACTCGGTGCCGATGGACCGGAACGCCTCTTCCTGCGCCTCGGTGTCCAGCGCGAGCGCATCGGGTCGCTCGGCGAGCACGTGCGCTGCGATCTCGGCGATGTATTCGCCCGCGTAGCCGTTGTCGGGTGCAGGCTCACCCTTCGCAGCGGCGATGAGCGAGTGAGTGAAGCGCGCGATCTGAGCGCCGTGGTCGTTGAAGAAGTACTCGCGGGTGACCTCCGCGCCGTGGGCGGTCAAGATCCGACCGAGCGCGTCGCCGACAGCGGCCCACCGGGTTCCACCGAGGTGCACCGGACCTGTGGGGTTGGCCGAGACGAACTCGAGGTTGACCTTCTTGCCTGCCATCGACGATCCGTTGCCGAACGACGCGCCTGCAGCGAGTACCCGGGCGACGATCTCGCCCTGCGCGGCGGCGGCCAGCCTGATGTTCAGGAATCCGGGGCCTGCAACGTCGGCGCTGTCGATCGCGGCCTCGGCCGCCAGAGCTTCGGCGAGCCAGCCGGCGAAGTCGCGTGGATTGGCACCGGCCTTCTTCGCGACCTGCAGAGCCACGTTGGTCGCGTAGTCGCCGTGCTCGGGGTTACGGGGACGCTCGACGGTCAGCTTCGCAGGTAGAACGGATGCGTCCAGGCCGCGGTCGGCGAGCACCTTCGCGGCGGTCGCGTGGAGCAGTTCGGCAAGATCGGCAGGAGTCACAGGTAGCTATCCTATTGGCTGGTGTGCGGCGTACTCGCATCCACTGCCCGTCCGATCGCGGGCCCACCCGGCCGAAGCGCTCGTTGCAGGCCCTGAGCACGCTCTCAGGCAGAGAACGTACAGTAAGGGCGCTCTGCGCGGACGGTCCTTGGTCACCGCCGTCACCAGCAGATACGCACGACCAGCGACACCGACCACCACCTTTCCTCGACTGAGAGAGCAACTACAGCGATGCCAACGGGTCCCGACAAAGGCAGTCAGAACAAGTCGGCTGCGAAGGCAGACAAAGCCATCAACGCAGCCAACAAGAAGTCAGCTCGCAAGAAGAAGGGCGGCGTGCCTGCTGCCAAGGGCAGGCAGATTCCCTGGCTGACGGTTGCCGGTGTCGTAGTGGTTGTCGGCCTCGTCGCAGGACTCGGAATCAATCTGTATCCGAAGTACCAGGATCGAGCCGAGGCGCAGAAGTTTGCGCCCAGCGAGTCCAATCAGGACCCGTCGACGGGCATCGAGGGCGTGACGGTCCAGGAGTATCCCGCAGCTCTGCACGTCGCGCGCACGCAGCGGGTCGCCTACGACCAGTCGCCGCCGTTCGGCGGGCCACACGACGCCGTGTGGGCCACCTGCACGGGAATCGTCTATCCCGAGGCCATTCGCACCGAGAATGCCGTGCACTCCCTCGAGCACGGAGCCGTCTGGGTCACCTACAACCCCGACGACCTGAACGAAGACCAAGTCCAGTCGCTGGCCGATCGCGTCGACGGCGAAACCCAGATGATGATGTCGCCTTACCCCGGTCTCGACACCCCTGTTTCGCTGCAGTCCTGGGGCCACCAGCTCAAGCTCGACAGCGTGGACGACGCACGCATCGGCCAGTTCATCTCTGCGCTGCGCCTGAACCGCTTCGCCTACCCGGAGGTCGGTGCCAGCTGCGCATCGGTACCCACCACCTCGGGCGACGGCAGCGACGGCTTCGATCCGGACAATCCGCCGCTGTTCGACGCCTCGGCACCCGGCGCGGACGCCGTTCCGATGGACGGTGCAGGCATCACCCCCGACACCAGTGAGACCAGTGGGACCGGCGGACTGCCCGGTGGAGCGCAGCTACCCAGCGAACTTCAGGTTCCCGCGAGCTGATGACCGAATCGACAGTCGACTCGACCACCGGCCCATCCGCGACCAAGCCGAGCCAGCGCACTGCGCTGGTCGTCTTGGCGCTGATCGCCGTTCTCGCGATCGGTTTCGCGCTGGGCTTTCTGGTGCAGAGTCCGTTCCGTGACGGTGACAACTCGCCTGCCGCGGACTCGGTCGATGTCGGTTTCGCACAGGACATGACCGTGCACCACAACCAGGCCATCGAGATGGCCGCGGTGGCATTGACCAATGCTCCCGATCAGGCCGTCAAGAACCTGGCGTTCGACATGCTCACCTCGCAGCAGAATCAGGTCGGCCAGATGCAGGGCTGGTTGGCTCTGTGGGACCGCGCACCGATATCGACCGACGGCTACATGACCTGGATGACGGCCGACGACTCCGACGGCCACTCGATGGGCGGGATGTCGATGGAACCGGGGTCCTCCGATCCCACCAAGGCAATGCCGGGCATGGCCAGTTCCGCGGAGCTCGCAGCGCTTCGGCAGGCAACGGGCACGGACGTCGACGTGATGTTTCTTCAGCTCATGCTGCGCCACCACGAGGGCGGTCTGGCCATGATGGAATACGCCCAGACCCATGCGCAGTCGCCTGCCGTGATCAACCTGGCGAAATCCATGGTGGCTACCCAGACCAGCGAATCGACGCTGATGAAGCAGATGCTCGCCGCGAAGGGTGCGCAGCCGCTGCCCGAGGGGTGATTTCGGCTCCGGTCACGTATGCGCTAGTCTTTCGTACAGCCCAACAGGCACGCCGGCCGAAGCCGGTGCGCCCCCGTAGCTCAGGGGATAGAGCGTTCGCCTCCGGAGCGAAAGGCCGCAGGTTCGAATCCTGCCGGGGGCACACATCTTTCACGCATGTCACCGCAGCCCTGTGACTGCTCGAACGAGACGGTGGACTTCGATGTCCGAGGATCTCCCCCACATCGACACGGTAGTCGACGACCTGTACTCGTTGGCTCCCGCCGATTTCGTGTCGCACCGTTCGGCATACGTGACCCGGTTCAAGAAAGCCGGAGACAAGTCCGGTGCCACTCGCATCGGCGGACTCCGTAAGCCCACTGTCGTGGCCTGGTTGGTGAACACACTCGCTCGTCAGGACGAATCGGCCGTGGCGGAACTGTTCGACCTCGGAGAGCAGCTCGAACGAGCTCAGCAGCGGGGCGATGGACCCAGTCTGCGCGAGTTGTCCACTGCTCGAAGCACTTCGATACGCGCACTGACAGAACAAGCCATCTCTTTGGGACGCGACCTCGGAGTGACCGTCGGCGACAATGCTGCTCGCGAGATCGCCAACACCCTGAACGCGGCGATGGCCGATCCCGAGATTCGCGACCGCGTGCGGGCGGGCCGAACCGTCACGGCCGAAACCTACAGCGGCTTCGGGCCGGCGCTGCTCTCCCTCGTTCCCGACCCACCCGACCCACCCGACGACGAGACCGAGACCGAGACCGACGGTGTCCCGGACACTGCCGATGACGTACCCGAGTCCTATCCCGAGAACTCCTCCGAAGCCGATCAGCTGCGCGAGGCCGAACACGATCGACTGGTCGCCGAACTCGACGCTGCTGAAACCGCGTTCACTGCCGCACGCGATGCGGCCGACGCTGCCGACTCAGACACAGAACGTGCCGCGTCCGAACGACGCAGCGCCACAAAGGAAGTCGAGAGGCTCGAAACCGAGCTGGATGCGGCCAAAGCGGAAGCGAAGGCGGCCCGAGCAGCGGAGAGAACAAGCGTCGAGCAGGCCGAATCGACAGCAGAGGCACTCGAGGCGGCCAAGGCACGCGTGGCCGAAGCCCGGGCGGCGCTGGAAGCACCGAGCTGACCTACCCTGGCGGCATGACCACACGCTGGCAAGCCGAGAATTCAGCCGACGATTCCAAGCGGTACATCGAGCGATTCGACCGCCTGGCCGAACGCGGCGTGGATCTGCACGGTGAGGCCCGCATGGTCGACGCGTTGGTCTCCCCCGCGTCGAGCATTCTCGATGCCGGATGCGGTACCGGCAGACTCGGTGCCGAACTGGCTCGCCGCGGACACCGGGTGACCGCAGTGGATCTCGATCCGGTCCTGGCCGAGGCCGCGCGAGCGCACCCCGAACTCGACGTGCATGTCGCCGATCTGACGACGCTGGATCTCGGACGGACATTCGACGCAGCAGTCGCGGCAGGCAACGTTCTCGTCTACATGAAGCCGGGCACCGAACGGGAAGCGCTGGAACGTATCTGGGCCCACCTGACCGACAGCGGGGTGTTCGTCACGGGCTTTGCCACTGATCGCGACTACACCGTCGACGTGCTCGACGAGGATCTGGCGGCCGTCGGTTTCGTCGTCGAGCATCGATTCGCGACGTGGGATCTGCGGCCCTGGCGCGCCGACGCGGACTGGGCCGTCACCGTGGCACGAAAGCCCGCGCTGCTGGCCTGATGGGACACGAATCGAGACCTACCATTGCTGGTCGACCTCGATCGAACAGAGCGAGCGACGGGATCCGAACCCGTGTGAACGGCTTTGCATACCGGTTGACCTATCTAACGCACCGGTAGCGCCAGCTACATAACCACAGGCCAGCACGTCAATCCGTGACGCGGCTCCACGGCCCAGCTCAATCGGTACCTCCGCCCTCCCCCCGCGAAACGCAACGTGACGGTAGTTTCCACGGATTCCGAGGCTTGCCCGTCCTGGAACAACGATGAGCCAGAAACTCGCGACATTTGCGTACGGACTGCGTGGTTTGTCGCATTGACGTGGGACAATCTCTCCGATCCTGGTCACAGCCGGGAAGGTGGGATATCCGACACGAGTGAGGCAAAGCTTTGGACGTAGGACAAGTACTCAAGGATGCCTGGCAAGCCGTGGAGGACTCGGGTGTCCCCAACGAACTTCACCGGTACGCATTCGAGCGCGCATTGGACCTTCTAGTCGCACCTGCCCCAGTGCAGTCGGCCGAACCGGCTCCGCCTAACAACACTCCGACGACTCCGCCTAACGGAAACGGCGGTAGCGCCGCACAGGTGGGAAATGGACCTGGAGCAGACGAGGGCAACGATGAAGACAGGTTCTACGCCAAACTCGCAACTGCGACACAGGTTCCTCGGTTGCGCCTAGAAGGTTTGGTTCACCTTGAGGACGGCGAGCCCAAGATGGCAGTGCACACGAGCACGCTGCCAAAGGGCAAGAAGCCGGGCCAGCTATTCATCGCCCGGGTAATTCTCACGGCGCGATTCGTCTGGTTGTCTGAAACAGAGGTCGCTGTCAAGACCGTACGCAGCGAGTGCGATCGATATGGCGTTCAAGACAGCAACTTTGCGGTCAACTTCAAATCGCTGAATGGGGCGGGGATCACGATCTCAGGATCCGGCGCCGGACAGAAGGCAAAAGTTCGACAGTCATACATCGATGGTTTCGCGCAGTTCCTGCGCGACACACTCGGAACCGAAGAAGGAACGGCCACTTCTTGACGAAGCGTGTTAACAGTATCCTGGGCGATATTCGCCTCGGTTTCCAGAGCACAGGGATACCGAATCAGCTGATTGACGCCCTATTTGATGCCTATACAGAGGCCAAGCGCCGTTTTTACCTCGGCGATCACCGACCGAACGAGGTCGAAGGTGGGCGCTTCGTGGAGGCTGCAATTCGCATTCTGGAACTTAAAGTTTTCGGGGCAAGTACGCCTATCGGAAAACAGCTCCCCGCGGTAGACGGTTTGATCAGAAAGCTAGAAAGCACTGGCGGTCACGACCCCGCACTGACTATTCATATACCCCGTCAACTATTGCCGCTATACACCATTCGGAACAAGCGAGACGTTGCCCACCTGGGTCCTGATATTAGCCCGAATTTGCAAGATGCGACCGCCGTTGTGAACGGAATGGACTGGATAATGGCGGAATTTGTCCGCCTTTACCACCAGGTAAGCAATACCGATGCGCAGCGCATCATCAATGACCTGGTGACCCGAGAAGTACCCGCAATACAGGTCTTCGGCTCGTATCCGAAGTTACTGAAACAGATAACTCTCCCCGAACACCTACTTGTCTTGCTGTACTGGCGTGGAACTGAAGGTGCGACCCGCGAAGAACTTTCGACCTGGACCGCCAAGGCCGCTACCCGGGCTGCAACCGCTGGCGAAAAAGCAAACGTGTCAAGGGCCCTCCGTCGTTTGGACGGAAGTTCCGAAGTGCATATTGATGGACTAAGCGCTCAAATAACCCAGAAGGGTCAAAAGCGGGTAGAGGTTCAACGGCTGATAGAACCGATCTAGCCTGCCCGTATCGGCAGGACGTTGTACGCGACAGCAGTCTGGCCGACGGCTCCCAGTGCGGCCATCGCATTGGTGTTGTCGTCCTCGAAGAGGTGGGCAAATACGCTGAGCCGACCTCCGGCTGCACCTCCCCCGAGCGACGACCCGGCTTCCGCTCACCCTCTGCGAGAGGGCCGTGCTCCTCAAGCACCGTACGACGTCCGTGCTCCGCGCCGGGAGCGTCGGGCGATTCTCCGGCGGTAGCTCCAACTCCCCGATCTGCAGTCCGGCGAGCTCGGCAGCGCGTAGGCCCGTCCACGCGGTGACGTGCACAGCTACGTCGTATGGCCACTGCATGGCGTCAAACAATGGGAAATTTGACCCGCCGTGAGGAACTGCGCCCGGTCCACCACCCCGTCTACCGACGATGTCGTGGAGGCGACCGCCGTCAGCTCGGGTGAGCAAGGTGACGTGCGCACAGGGATTGGCATGAAGCAGACCGTCGGGAATGGCCTGTCCAGCACCTGCTTGAGAACGAAGTACTGATGTAGAACCGTACTGGATCGCTTGCCCTCGGCCGTACGGCGTGCGATCCACTCGGAGTCCAGCACTCGAGTGATCTTGTTGAACGGGTACCCGCTGAACGTCTTGTCCAGATTGGCTCCGCCGGAGCACCACGGCAACACGGCACACCCAACCGCCAGATAGTCCATGGAACAGAAAACATGGAACCGCCAGATCGTGTGTCTGGCGGTCCCTTCGAGCGAGCGACGGGATTCGAACCCGTGTGAACGGCTTTGCAGGCCGGTGCCTAGCCACTCGGCCACACCCGCATCACCGATGACGATGCCGTGTCGGCCGACCGAAGCCTACGGTTGCGATCATCGTGATTCGAACGCCGAAGGGTTGATTCGGACACGCCGGGGAAGACTGTCGCTCATGAAGGAACACATGGCCAAGTTGCGGGAGTCGTTCTGGTTCATTCCCGCAGTCCTGGGAGTCTTTGCGCTCCTACTCGCGCAAGCACTCGTCAGCCTCGACCGCTACCTACTCGACGCCCGAGTGGATCTGACGGGTTCGCTGCTCTATCACGTCGGGGCCAGTGGCAGCCGGGATATTCTCGGCGCGATCGGCGGCTCGATGTTGGGTGTGGCCGCGACGTCGTTCTCCATCACCATCTCCGTACTCGCCACTGCCAGTTCGTCGTACGGCCCCCGCCTGGTACGCAACTTCATGGCCGACCGGGGAAATCAGGTGGTACTCGGCATCTTCGGGGCAACGTTCCTGTACTCGCTGATGGTCCTGCGCTCGATCCGATCGATCGAATCCGATGGTTCGGTGTTCGTCCCCGACATTGCCGTCAACGTTGCCGTGGCGCTCGCGGTCGTCGACGTCGGTGTACTCGTCTACTTCATCCATCACATCGCGCAATCCATCCAGGTTGCGACGCTGTCCGCCCGGGTTCGCGACGAGCTTTCCGAGTCCGTCGACGCGCTGTATCCACTGGAGCAACCCGAGGACGCGGCATCGGCGGACGGTATCTCCAGGCCACCCGTCTACACAACGGTTCTCGCCGAGGAGTCCGGGGTGATCATCGACATCGACGAGGACGCGCTGCTGGGCATCGCGGCCGACAACGGCACGCTGATCGAGATTCATCGGGTGCCGGGCGATCACGTCGTTTCCGGCGAGCCGCTCGTCGACATTCTTGCCGACCGCTCGGCCGACATCTCCCCAGAGTCGATCGACCGCGTCCGTGAGTCTTTCGACATCGGTACCAGCAGGACGCCTCGCCACGACATCGCGTTCGCCGTCGAGCAGATGACGGAGATGGCGGTCCGGGCGCTGTCCACCGGGGTGAACGATCCCTACACGGCACGCAACGCCATCGACGATCTCTCGGTCGGACTCGTGGCGGTAGTCCAACGCCCAGTACCCTGCCGTGCACGGCGCGACTCCGACGGCACCGTGCGACTGATCATTCGCCGCGTGGCCGTCTCGTCGCTGATCGACCACGCGCTCGATGCAGTGCGCATCTACGGGACCGGCAGTCCCATGGTGGTCCAGGCCGGAATCCGCCTCGCCGAGAGAGTCGGCCGTGCTGCGCGCTCCACCGATGATGTCGACTCCGTGCTGGCGCAATTGAGTCTGCTGGACGCAGCCCTGACCGTCGACGAGACCGACAACGCGCGCACAGCCGATGCCCGCGAGCAGATTTCACGGACCCGAGCAGCGATCACCGATCGAGTGCCGCTCGCCGTACTTCGCACCGTCATTCGGTAGACGCACGAACCGGACACCGTGGGAGGATGGTATGTATGCCAGCACCTTCGCCGCTTCCCCTCGACCCCATTGCAGAGGCCCACCGTCAGTGGACCAAGCACGGGTGGTCCGATGCCGCCGACGGTATGGCCGCTGTCACCTCGCTCATGCGCGCGCAGCAGATCATGCTGGCCCGGGTCGAGGAAGCGTTGAAGCCGACGGGACTGACCTTTTCACGGTACGAACTGCTGACGTTGTTGACGTTCACCAAGAACGGCGCGCTACCGATGGCGAAAGCCAGTGCTCGACTGCAGGTGCACCCCACCAGTGTGACCAATGCGGTGGACCGCCTCGAATCCGTCGGATACGTGCGCCGCATTCCTCACCCCAGCGATCGACGCACCACATTGGTCGAAATCACCGAGCAGGGGCGCACGTTGGCGGTCGAAGCCACCGAGCGCCTGAACACGCTGGTATTCGCCAAGCCCGGGCTCGCGCGTGACAAGCTGATGGCCCTGGTTCGGATCCTTGCGGAACTGCGTTCGGATGCAGGCGATTTCGACAGTGATGACATCACCACATCGTTTCGATAATGATCGTGACTCGTCACAAGTAAATGGAACACCCGTACCGTTCGTGGTGAAATGGCACTGCGCGCAGGGCGAGGCGGATCTGTCGAAGGGCGGGGCGGGTGCTGGTGTTGGGGGTCGGAGCGGGTGCACACGGTGCACGTGCGATTCTGACGTATCTGGACAGTCCGCATCGCACACCGATCGTGTCGAGAACGGTGCGCCGCGCGCCCGGCCAGCCCTTGGCCACGACGATCGCCACCGGAGTCGACGCTATCCATTCCATCGCGGCGACAATGTCGCTGCCGGTGCAGTTCTCGGCCATCGCGTACCGGGTGGCCACCGATCCCGGTTCGGTCGCTACCCGCGGCACCGCCCGCACGGCGTCACTCGTACCGGAAACCGCTGCGCAAGTGCGTTATCTGCGTTTCATCGGGCTGGTACCGAACCACGGGGTCACCGCCCTGTGCGATATCGGTAGCACCGGAACCACAGTCACCGTAGTCGATCTCGCGTCGTCCCGGACGCTGATGACGCGGCGTACCGCCACGTTCTGCGGAGACGATCTCGATCACTCGGTCCGTCGACTGCTCTCCGCCAACGGGGTTCGCGTCGGAATAGATGCCAGCCGATCCATCAAGGAGCAACTGAGCGTCGACCCTGTCGTCAGCACGGCGGATCCGTCCGGGACCGCCCGTCACGTACTGACGCGGCGCGACTTCGACGATCTGATTGCCGGCCCCGTTCGGTATGCGGGCATGCTCGTCGAGCAGACAATCGAATTGTCCGGGGCCAGACCGCAGTCGATCGTCGTCGTCGGCGGCGGCGCGAACATCACCTCGATTGCGCGGTCACTGGAACTGCGGACCGGTCTGCCCACTCTTGTGCCGTCGATGCCCGAGTTGGTGTCGGCCCGCGGTGCCGCCCTACTGTCTCCCGACAGGTAGGGCGGACCGGCCCTAGCGGTGCTGGAAGTTCGGCGTCCGCTTCTCGATGAAAGCCGACATGCCTTCCTTCTGGTCCTCGGTTGCGAAGGCAGAATGGAACACCCGGCGCTCGAACAGAACGCCTTCGCTCAAACTCGACTCGAACGATCTGTTCACCGCTTCCTTCGCCATCATGACGATCGGGAGCGACATTTCGGCGATGGTGGTCGCGGTCGCGATGGCGTCGTCGAGGAGGTCCGCGGCCGGCACGATGCGCGAGACGAGCCCCGCGCGCTCGGCTTCCTCGACCTTCATGTTGCGACCGGTCAGACACATCTCCATGGCCTTGGCCTTGCCCACCGCACGCGTCAACCGCTGTGACCCGCCGATTCCCGGAATGACGCCCAGCTTGATCTCGGGTTGCCCGAATACCGCTGTGTCCGAAGCAATCAGCACATCACAGAGCATGGCGAGCTCGCATCCACCGCCGAGTGCATAGCCGGACACCGCCGCGATCAACGGCGTCCGCGCCGATGCCAATCGGTCCCACGCCGCGAAGAAGTCGTCGAGGTAGACGTCCATGTACGACTTCGGCTGCATCTCCTTGATGTCGGCACCGGCCGCGAAGGCTCGCTCGGATCCGGTGATCAGAATGGCACCGATCTCGGAGTCTGCATCGAGTTCCTCGACCACCGAGACGACCTCACGCATCAACTGGGAGTTCAGCGCGTTCAACGCCTTCGGGCGGTTGAGCGTGATGATGCCGACGCGTCCTCGACGCTCGAGCAGGATGGTCTCGTACTCGGTCACTGGCCGGCTCCGTTCGAGCGTTCGCGGATGTCGTTGATGATGCCGGAGAAGTCCACGTCGGTTCCCCCGCCGGACGTTTCCTTGAACCGCGCGTAGAGTTCGGCTGCGCGCAGGCCGAGCACTCCCTCGACCCCGTTGTCGCGCAGAGCATTCGCAGCCAGACCCAGGTCCTTGTCCATGAGCGCCGCAGCGAATCCGGGCTTGTACTCGTTGTTTGCCGGGCTCGTCGGAACAGGTCCGGGCACCGGGCAGTTGGTGGTGAGCGCCCAACATTGACCGGACGCAGTCGATGCCACGTCGAACAGTGCCTGGTTGCTCAGGCCGAGCTTCTCCCCCAGCACGAAGGCCTCGCTGATGGCGATCATCGATACTCCGAGGATCATGTTGTTGCAGATCTTGGCGGCCTGGCCGTTGCCCGCTGCGCCGCAGTGCACCACCTTACGGCCCATGACATCGAGAACTGCTGCGGCAGAGGAGAAGTCTTCCTCCGAACCGCCCACCATGAAGGTGAGCGTTCCTGCTGCGGCTCCCCCGACTCCACCCGAGACCGGCGCGTCGAGACTGCGATGACCGGCCTCGCGAACCAGCGTGTGCGCGGCGTGGGCGTCGGCGACGTCGATGGTCGAGGAGTCGATGAACAGCGTTCCCGGTGCGGCCGCGGGCAGCAGGTCGGCATAAAGGCCGAGGACGAGCCTGCCGTTGGGCAGCATCGTGATGACGATGTCGGCATCTGCGACCGCAGCGACTGCCGACTCCACCACAGTGACGCCGTCTTTCGCTGCTTGTTCGAGCGCCGCAGGCACCAGATCGAAGCCTTGCACGGTGTAGCCGGCCGCAGCCAGATTGGCGGCCATCGGTCCGCCCATGTGGCCGAGACCGATGAAGCCGATCGTTTTCTCGCTCATGACTGCTCACCTTCTGTGTGTGCTCGGGCGAGGCCGAGTTCGGAGTCCCCCAGGGGCGCGAAGTATCGGTCGATGTCCTCGGCTGTGACGTCCGCCGATGTGGCCGGCTGCCACTGCGGATTGCGATCCTTCTCGACTACCTGTGCACGGATACCCTCCACCAGATCGTGACTGCTCAGTGACGCGACCGACACGCGGTACTCCTCGTTCAGCACGGCCTCGAGCGACGGCAGCGTCGCAGCCCGACGCAGAGACCGCAGTGTCACCGCGAGCGACACCGGCGACTTGGACGCGATGTCCTTGCTTGCCTGCTGCGCCTCCGGTAACGGGCTGGCGGCCAGGGCGTCGACGATGCCTTGCACATCGTCGCCCGCATAGCATTCGTCGATCCAGTCCTGCTGACCGGCGATTGCGGACTCCGGCGCAGGCTCGCTGAACGTCGCAACGGCCTCGCCGACGCTGACGGTTTCGAGAGCCGCGTAGAACTTCTCGAGCTTCTCCGACGGAACGTAATGGTCGGCGAATCCGACCGCGATGGCGTCGGCCGCGTTCATTCGTGCCGTGGTGAGCGCGAAGTGGGTGCCGATCTCGCCGGGTGCGCGCGAGAGCAGGTACGTGCCACCGACATCGGGGACGAAGCCGATGCCCACCTCGGGCATCGCGATCTTGGAACGCTCGGTCACGATGCGAGTGTTCGCGTGCGCCGACAGTCCTACTCCTCCGCCCATGACGATGCCGTCCATGATCGCGACGAAGGGCTTCGGGAATCGGGCGATCGCGGCATTGAGCACGTACTCGTCGCGCCAGAAGTCCTTGCTGCCGCTACCGCCGTCTTTGGCGTCGTGGTAGATCGAGACGATGTCGCCACCGGCGCACAGCCCCCGTTCGCCGGCACCGGTCAACAGGACGGCGTCGACGGTGTCGTCGGTTGCCCACTGCGCCAACGTCGGAGCGATCTGTTGCACCATCGCGTGTGAGAGGGCGTTGATGGCTTTCGGGCGATTGAGCGTGATGCGACCGATCCC
Source organism: Rhodococcus sp. WWJCD1 (assembly GCF_002258735.1). NCBI lineage: Bacteria > Bacillati > Actinomycetota > Actinomycetes > Mycobacteriales > Nocardiaceae > Rhodococcus > Rhodococcus sp. WWJCD1. The sequence goes on along the minus strand of NZ_NOXY01000023.1, from coordinate 47,309 downwards.
GCCGGACACCTCGAGGAGAACGTCACTCACGCCGCACCCACGATCGAACGAGCAACGACGACGCGCATGATCTCGTTGGTACCTTCCAGAATCTGGTGGACCCGTAGGTCACGGACGATTTTCTCGACACCGTACTCGGCGAGGTAACCGTATCCGCCGAGAAGCTGCAGCGCGCCGTTGGCGACGTCGAATCCGGTATCGGTGCCGAAACGCTTGGCCATCGCGCACATTTCGACCTTGTCGGCCGCGTCGTTCTGCAACCCGTCCGCAGCTCGCCACAGCAGGGTTCTGGCGGCTTCGAGTTCGGTCTTGAAATCCGCCAACCGAAACTGCAGGGCCTGCGAGTCGAGCAGTCGCGCACCGAATGCATTGCGGTCGGCGAGGTACGCAACTGCCTTGTCGAGAGCGGCCTGTGCGCCGCCGATCGAGCACGCGGCGATGTTGATGCGTCCGCCGTTGAGCCCGTTCATCGCGATACGAAATCCGTCGCCCTCCCCGCCGAGCAGATTCGCAGCCGGAACGCGAGCACCTTCGAAGATCACCTGGCGGGTGGGTTGAGCGTTCCACCCCATCTTCTTCTCGTTCGCTCCGAACGACAGTCCTGCGGTGTCCTTGGGCACGATGAACGCCGAGATGCCGCGGGGACCCGGCTCTCCGGTGCGGGCCATGACGACGTACACCTCGGAAGTGCCTGCGCCGGAGATGAACTGCTTGACGCCGTCCAGCACGTACTCGTCACCGTCGCGGACGGCTTTGGTACCGAGCTTTGCCGCATCGGATCCAGCGCCGGGTTCGGTGAGGCAGTAGCTACCCAATTGGTCCATCGAGCACAGTCCCGGAAGCCATCGCTGCCGTTGCTCGTCGTTTCCGTAGGTGTCGACCATCCACGCAACCATGTTGTGGATGGAGATGTACGCCGCGATGGACGGGTCCCCGGTGGCGAGTTGCTCGAAAATTCGTACGGCGTCGACTCGGGTCAAGCCCGATCCACCGACGTCCTCGCGAATGTAGATGCCGCCCATCCCGAGTCCGGCGGCCTTGCGCAGAACGTCCACCGGAAAGTGCTTCTGCTGATCCCACTCGACGGCGTTCGGTGCGAGGAACTCGTCCGCGAAGTCGCGAGCTGTGTCGTTGATGGCACGCTCGTCCTCGTTCAACGTGAACATGGCCGATCAGTCCATGTTCGGAATGACGAAGTGATTCTGCGCAGCTGCTTCCTTGGTGCCCGACGGCCAACGCTGGGTGACGGTCTTGGTCTTGGTGTAGAAGCGGATCGAGTCCGGTCCGTGCTGGTTCAGATCGCCGAATCCCGAACGCTTCCAACCACCGAACGTGTGATACGCGATCGGCACCGGAATCGGCACGTTGACGCCGACCATGCCGACCTGGACGCGGGAGCAGAAGTCGCGAGCGGTGTCGCCGTCGCGGGTGAAGATCGAGACGCCGTTGCCGTACTCGTGCTCGGTGGGCAGGCGCAGCGCATCCTCGTAGTCCTTCGCGCGGACGACGATCAGTACGGGTCCGAAGATCTCTTCCTTGTAGATCCGCATGTCGGTGGTCACCTTGTCGAACAGTGTTGCGCCCGCGAAGAATCCGTTCTCGTGGCCGGCCAGGCTGAAACCGCGCCCGTCCACGACCAGTTCGGCACCCTCGTCCACGCCGATCTGGGTGTAGTCGTTGACTCGCTTCAAGGCATCGCTGCCCACGAGCGGGCCGAAATCCGCGTTCTCGTCGTCGCTGCGGCCGATCTTCAGCTTCGCCACTCGCTCGGTGAGTTTGGCGACGAGCGCATCTGCGGTCTCCTCGCCGACCGGAACCGCGACGGAAATCGCCATGCACCGCTCGCCTGCCGAACCGTACGCGGCTCCGAGCAGTGCATCGGCCACCTCGTCGAGATCGGCATCGGGCATCACCAGGGCGTGGTTCTTGGCTCCGCCGAAGCACTGTGCGCGCTTGCCCTGCTGGGCTGCGGTCTCGTAGATGTACTGGGCGATGGGGGTCGAGCCGACGAAACCGATGGCCTTGACCCGATCGTCGGTGAGCAGCACGTCGACAGCGTCCTTGCCGCCGTTGACGACGTTGAACACGCCCGGCGGGAGTCCTGCCTCGAGGAACAGCTCGGCGAGCTTGAGCGGCACGGACGGGTCCCGCTCGGAGGGCTTGAGGATGAACGCGTTACCGCAGGCGATGGCAGGGCCTGCCTTCCACAGCGGAATCATTGCAGGGAAGTTGAACGGGGTGATGCCTGCGACGACGCCGAGCGGCTGACGCATCGAGTAGACGTCGATGCCGCCACCGGCCCCCTCGGTGTACTCACCCTTGAGCAGATGTGGGACGCCGACGGCGAATTCGACGACTTCGACGCCACGCTGGATGTCGCCCTTGGCATCGGCGATCGTCTTGCCGTGCTCGGAGGACAACAGACGCGCGAGCTCGTCCATGTCGCGAGTGACCAATGCGAGGAATTTCATCAGCACGCGTGCGCGTCGCTGCGGGTTCCACGTTGCCCACTCACGTTGGGCCTGTTCGGCGTCGGCGATCGCAGCCTCGACCTCGGACACATCGGCGAGGGGGACACGAGCCTGCACCTCGCCGGTATTCGGATCGAAGACATCCCCGAATTTTCCGGAGGTTCCGGCTACGTGCTTGCCGCCGATGAAGTGTGTGAGTTCGCGAGCCATGGAATCAGTCCGTCCTCGAGCCTGGAAATTGAAGTACGCCCATCCTATAGTCGGATGTCCACGTAAGTCCAGATTCCGTCACATTCGGTCGTAGAACTGCCTCAGGTCAGCGCACGCTCGGCTGACCTCCGCCTCGTTGGACCCGTCGGCGCGGAAAACTCGACGCAGGATCAACGGGTCGAGGTCGTCCATTGCGGGTGCGAACGTCACCTGAGGAAGGTCGGGGAACGACGCACGATCGGCGAACCAGTCGTCGGCATCGAACTCGTCGCCTCCGTCGCCCACGCCCTCGATCAGTTGGTCGAGATCTACTCCGCGCAGCGTCAGGATGGTGGCCGCGGACGCGTCGATGTGTTCGGCTGCGATGTACATCAGCGCTGCCGCGTGCTTGCACGGCCACCCGTCGTCGGGGCACGTGCAATCGAAATCGAGCTGGCCCTTGTCGTGTGGCAGCAACATCGAAGCCAATGCCTGCGGAATGGCATTCGATGCCAGTTCGGCAAGCATCCCGGGATTCGATCGCACCCGATCGACGAGCGCGGCCACCTCACCGGAGGTCAGCGGTTCGACCGTGACCGAGGCCGAGAAGGGCTCCAGTTGGCTGCCCTGCACCTCGCCGTAGATCTGCCCACGTTCGACGCCGAGAGTGAGAACCTGACCCTGACGCGCGTACGTTCTCCCCCGCGCGATACGACCCGGATCGGCCAGGTCCTCCATTGCAGCGACGAAGTGTCTGCCCCACCACGTCTGCCCGAAGGCCCCTCGCTTGTTCCGAGACTCGATGCCGCCCTTTGCTTGTCGACGCTTGCCGTACTGCGAGAAGTCGACCATCACTCACCCACCGCATCTTCGCTGAGCCGGAACAGCTCCTGCAGTTCCGCGGTGTCCATTTCGGTCACCCAGCTCTCCCCGGTGCCCACTGCCAGATCTGCCAGGCCCTGCTTCGAGACGAGCATCGAGTCGATTCGCTCCTCCACGGTGCCGACACACAACAGTTTGCGCACCTCGACGTTCTTACGCTGCCCGATGCGGAAGGCCCGGTCCGTCGCCTGGTTCTCGACCGCCGGGTTCCACCAACGGTCCAGGTGCACAACATGATTGGCGGCTGTGAGATTCAGTCCGGTACCACCCGCCTTGAGCGAGAGCATCATGATCGGCGGGCCGTCGTCGCTCTGGAACCTCTCCACCATCGCATCGCGCTTGGTCTTGCTCACTCCGCCGTGCAGGAAGGGCACTTCGGCTCCGAAACGATCAGCGAAATACGGCGCAACGAGTTCGCCGAACTCCCTGAACTGCGTGAACAACAACACCTTTTCGTTGTCGCCCAGAATCGAATCGAGCATGTCCTCGACCAGACCGATTTTGCCGGACCGGTGCTGACCTTTCTTGAGCACCGACGAACCGTCGGACAGGAAATGGGCCGGGTGATTGCACACCTGCTTGAGTCGAGTGAGTGCGGACAACACCGCGCCCTTGCGTTTCATACCCTTCGCATCGGCGATCTGCGCCATCATCTCGTCGACGACCGCCTTGTACAGCGCAGCCTGCTCGGCGGTGAGGTTGGCGCGCACTGTCATCTCGTTCTTCTCGGGCAGATCCGAGATGACCGTCGGATCGGTCTTGACGCGTCGCAGAATGAACGGCGACGTGATCGCCCGCAGACGTGAGACGGCGTTCTCGTCGTTCTCGCGCTCGATGGGTACCGAGAATCGCTTACGGAAATCGGACGGCCTTCCCAGCATTCCCGGATTGGCGAAATCGAGAATGGATCTGAGCTCGTCGAGACGGTTCTCCACGGGCGTACCGGTGAGAGCCAACTTGTGTTCCGCCGGGATGGCGAGCGCCGCTTTCGCTTGAACGGTGCCGGCGTTCTTGATGTGTTGCGCCTCGTCGAGCACCACGCGCCGCCACGTCTGTTCCGAGAGCTGCGCGCGGTCCTTGGCCATCAGCGCATAGGTGGTGACGATCAGGTCGTGCTGGGCGATCTCTCGGTCGAGCTCGTCGCCCTTCGACCGAGCCGGGCCGTGGTGCACGAGGACCCGCAGTGCAGGCGTGAACTTCGCAGCCTCACGTTGCCAATTGCCGACCACCGACATCGGAGCCACCAGCAGTGTCGGCTTCGGATGTTGCTCGTGGGCAAGGAGTGTGAGCACTTGCAATGTTTTGCCCAGACCCATGTCGTCGGCGAGCACCGCTCCGAGACCGAGCCGACTCATGAATGCGAGCCAGTCGAGTCCTCGCTGCTGGTAGGGCCGGAGCACTGCATTCACGCCATCGGGCACGGGGATTTTCTCGGGCACCGCACCGGGCTCGAGCAGCGTGGCCGCCCAGCCGGTGGCACGAATGTCCTGGACCGGGGCCGGCGGCGGATCGGCCAGGGTCATCTCGCGCATCAGCGTGCTCAACGGGGTTCCGTCGCCGTGATGCTCCGCGACGTATTTCGCTGCTCGCGCCAGCTGACCGCCGTCGGCCAACACCCACTGACCCCGAAGCCGAACGAGATCACCCTTGGACACGGCGAGTCTGTTCATCTCGGCTTCGGTGAGCACCATGTCGCCCAGTTGGAGCTGCCAGTCGTAGGACACCAACTCGTCCATGCCGACCGCGCGATCAGCAGCAGCTTTGGTCACTGCAGGTGACTCGACGCGCAACCTCATCGATGGATCCAGCCTGGTCCATGCGCGCGGCAGCAACACCGTCGTTCCTGTGGCCTGCAGCGCCGTAGCACCGTGTTCGACCAGATCGATGACGACCGAGGTGGGGAGCAGCAGATCCAGGGTGCCTTCCTGGGAGGGCAGATCACGCAGCCTCGGGTACGCGGCAACCGCGTCGCCGAGTTTGCGCACGGCGATCGACAGCAACGTGGCATCGACCTTGCGGCTCATCGGCACCGGCCGCGGCGCTTCGCCGTCTGCCCGCAAACACACCTGCAAGGTCCACATCGATTCCGCCGACTCGTCGACGATGCCATGGGCCACTGCGACTTCGGGACCGTCGACCTCGTCGTCATCGGGTTCGAGCAGGCGCAACACCAGGGACGGTTCGTCCACGGTCAGGCTTGCCCGCCACTTCTCCAACAGGGTCGAGATCTGTTGAGTGCCATCGCTGTACGGGTCGTCCCGAACCAGAGCCGACAGCAGCGGATGTTCCGAGTCGGGTCTGCCCAGAAGCGATCTGACGATCGGATCGGTGAGCTCGTCGACCATGTCGTCGAGAATCTTCCTGGATCGCTCGTTCGCTCGCTGCACAGACGGCATCGACACGGCGAGTTCGCTGAGCCAGGCTCGCTGACGCTCACCGCCGACCAGACGCCACCGTGGCCACCACTGCCCGTCGATCAATTTCAGCGCAGGAACAACCCGCCCACCGCGGACCCAACGTTCGATTCCACGGGTGACGTGCGCCAGAAAACGTAAGTCCCCGGAGATCAGCGCGTGGTGGGATGGCGTTCGCAGCAGCAGGTCTGCCGCATCGTGCGGCGCGAGCGCGACGGCCGGAATCTGCACCGGAGTTTTGGCGATCGCAGTGTGTCCAGCGGTCGGAAACGACACCGCAGCTCGATGGCGAAACGTTCGGGTGAGTACCTGCGCATGAGCCGAGGGCAGGTCGGGTTCCTCGCCGGTGGTGATCTCGTCGTCCCACAGCATCAGCCCCGCACCCGGAGACCACAGACCGTGCAACATCGGTCCATCCAACCAGGACACACCGACATCACCTCGGTGAGGCAGGCCGACGAGGCTGCTCGACGCGGTGCCGATCCGTTCGAGAATAGGGCACAGTGGTCACATGATCGCGTACGGCTTCAGCGAATACGGCGGACCCGAAACCGAGTCCCTCCTCGAGTTACCCGTTGCCGAGCCCGGACCGGGCCAGATTCTCGTCGCGGTGCACGCGGCAGGGGTGAATCCCGCAGATTGGAAGGTGCGGAAGGGCACCCGCAAAGACACGGTGCAGATCACTCTGCCGGCAGTGCTCGGGCGGGAAGCGTCGGGCACCGTCGTGGATGTCGGTGCCGGTGTGACCGACTTTTCGGTGGGCGACCACGTCTTCGGGGCAACCGCGTCGGGACACGGCGGCTACGCGCAGTACACCGTGTTCAATGCGTCGAGCACCGCTCACAAGCCCGAGACGGTCTCCTGGTCCGCGGCGGCCACTCTGCCGGTCGCGGCGGGAACCGCGTACGACGCGCTACGCCAGTTGGCCACGAGTGCCGGCGATACCGTTCTCGTGCTGGGCGCGGGTGGCGGTGTGGGTTCGGCCGTACTGCAACTCGCTCGGGCGGACGGAATCGCCATCGTGGCAGTGGCGAGCGCGGGCAAACGGGAGTGGATCGAGAGCCTCGGTGCCCGGTTCCTCGAATCCGGCAGTGATATCTCGTTCGCGGTCACCCGGCCGGTGGACGCCATCGTCGATCTCGTCGGCGGAGAGACGTTGCGTGCGGCGGCGAGTGCCGTCGGGTCGGGCACACCGATCGTGAGCGTCGCAGACCCGGTGCTGGCGTCCGAATGGGGTGGTTCGGGAGTCGATCGCGATCGCACGACCGCTGCGTTCGCACGGTTGGCAGACCTGACCGCGTCGGGCGTGCTGACTCCGCGCATCGACAACATCTTCCCGCTCGAGCGCGCAGGTGAGGCCCTCGCCCTCGTCGAGAACGGGCACGTGGCCGGCAAGGTTGTCGTCGAAGTCCGCTGAATTCACCCTGGCAGCCGAATTCCGCAAGTGTGTCGGTACCGTCCGGCACACTGCTGCCGCGAAGGCCGACTGCGGGAGAACGACGATGGGGCGTGTGTGAGAAAACTGTGGGTAGCGGCGGCGCTGGTGGTCGCCGCGGTGGTGATGGCTACTTTCGGATCGTGCGACCGATCCGTCATCCCCGGCTTCTCCCCTGCCGCGCCCGCACCTGGCAGCCCCACCCGGGTGCAGATCGAGCAATTGCTGGACCAGGTTCGAGTGGTCGCCGCGCGGCCCGACGCCCTCGGGTACGAGCGTGGATGCAAGAGCGGCGAAGGCTGCGTGTTCGGACCCGCCTGGACCGACGATTACGACGGGCCGGGCGGCCACGACGGTTGCGGAACTCGCGACAACGTACTGGCGCTGTCGATGACGGAGATCGAGTTCCGCGCAGGCACCCGTGACTGCGTCGTCCTGTCGGGTTCGCTCGCAGACCCGTACTCCGGTGAACGGCTGCAGTTCACCAAATCCGATGCCGGGAAGATTCAGATCGACCACGTCTATCCCCTGTCGGCTGCCTGGGACATGGGGGCGAACATGTGGTTGCCCGACAAGCGCATTCGGTTCGCCAACGACATCGCCTTCAATCTGCTGGCGGTCAACGGAGCCGACAACCAGACCAAGAGCGACAAGACACCGTCGCAGTGGATGCCGCCCAATCCTGCGTACCACTGCTTCTACGCGGGCAAGTACCTCACGGTGGCCGCGCAGTACGAGCTACCGATCACCGAGGCCGATCGGGGTGCTCTGGTTTCGGTCGCGTCGACGTGCCAAGAGTAGTGTCGAGCCAATGTCAACGGCACCGTCGCGCAGCTTTCTCAACCGTGAGACCCAGCTCTGCATGTCTCTGTCCGGCCGACCGAGCAACTTCGGAACACGCTTCCACAATTATCTGTACGACGAGTTGGGCCTGAACTTCGTCTACAAGGCATTCACCACCACCGATCTTCCCGCCGCCGTGGGTGGCGTTCGCGCGCTGGGCATTCGAGGCTGTGCCGTCTCCATGCCGTTCAAGGAAGATGTCATCGAACTGGTCGACGTGATGCACGAGTCGGCGAGCGCAATCGAATCCGTCAACACCATCGTCAACGAGAGCGGCGTTCTGCACGCCTACAACACGGACTATCAGGCCGTAGCGAACCTGCTGGCAACCCATTCCGTGTCGCCCGAGTTCTCGGTGGCCGTCACCGGCAGCGGCGGCATGGCAAAGGCTGTGGTTGCAGCACTACGAGATTCGGGTTTCACCCGCGGCACCGTCGTCGCCCGTAACGCGAGCACCGGCCCGGCCCTTGCCGAGACCTACGGCTACGAATGGTCTGCCGTGGCAGTGCCCGCAGATCTGTTGGTGAACGTCACCCCGCTCGGCATGGCCGGAGGGCCCGGAGCCGATTCCACACCGTTCACCGCCGAACAGATCGGCGCGGCGCAGGCCGTGTTCGACGTGGTCGCCATGCCGTCGGAGACGCCGCTGATCGTGGCAGCCCGAGCGGCGAACAAGCCCGTGATCACCGGTGCCGAGGTCATCGCCCTGCAAGCGGCGGAGCAATTCGTTCTCTACACCGGGGTTCGGCCGTCGGACGAGCAGATCGCCCGCGCATCGGAGTTCGCCCGCAGTTGATTCACACCCGCAGTTGATTCACAAGTGTTGCCACCCAGGCTTGTTGGCGTAGGCGTATCGGTAGTACTCCGCCAGAGCCAGGGACGACGCTGCAGCGTCGTCCAACAGCACGCTCACGTGAGGGTGCCACTGAATCACCGATGCCGGGCAGTGTGCCGACAACGGCCCCTCGACAGCCGCAGCCACAGCTTCTGCCTTCGATTCGCCCGTCGCGATCAAGACGAGGTGACGCGCTTCGTCGATGGTGCCGAGGCCCTGCGTCAGCACGTGATGTGGCACTGCATCGGGCGAGTCGAAGAAGCGCGCATTGTCGGTACGGGTCTGTTCGGTCAGCGTCTTCACCCGAGTCCTGGACCGCAACGAGGACCCGGGCTCGTTGAAGCCGATGTGCCCGTCTGTCCCGATTCCCAGGATCTGAACATCGATGCCGCCCGCCTCCGCAATCGCCGCGTCGTACCGCTGCGCCTCCGCTGCGATGTCGTGCGCTTCGCCGTCGGGCGAGAACACCGCGGCGTCGTCCAGATCGACGTGGTCGACGAAGTTCTCGCGAATGAACGAAAAGTACGACTGCTCAGCACTTCTCGCGAGACCGATGTATTCGTCGAGCAGAAACGCTCGACAGTGCGAGAAGGACAGTCCCTCGTCGCGATGACGTCTCGCCAATTCGCGATAGGTGCCCACCGGCGTCGATCCGGTTGCCAGGCCCAATACGGGGGTTGAGACGTGGGTTGTCCGAACCGTTCGCTCGACGATGTCGGCGGCCGTTCGATCCACCGCGTCCACTCCGTCGAGGATCACTATCTCCATCTAGCTGTCCTCCTCTATCGCGATTCCGCCCCGGATGACCTGCACCGGCTCGAATGTCGCGTCGACCACCAACACGTCGGCTCGCATTCCCTGCTGTAGCCGGCCGGTATCCGCACCCAGACCGATCGTCGCCGCCGGTGTCGACGACCCCGCCCGCACTGCCTCGACCAGCGACACACCGGCGTCCTGCACGGCCCGGCGCACCAGGTCCAATACCGTCGCGGTGCCACCCGCGATCGGTGCTGTCTCGGGATCGGTGTCACGAGACAATCGTGCGACCGAGTGATGGACGGTCACGTCCAGTGGCCCGAGTCGATAGCGGCCATCGGACATACCGGCGGCGGCCATCGCATCGGACACCAGCGCGATCTGCTCAGCACCGACGAGATCGAATACCGCGCGCACCGTCTCGTCGGCGAGATGCACTCCGTCTCCGATCAATTCGAGCACCATGCCTCCACGCGCCGCGGCGGCCAAGCATTCGCTCACCGGTCCCGGTGCTCGGTGGTGCCAGGTCGGCATTCCGTTGAACAGGTGCGTGGCCGTGATGGGCCCGCTCCCCAGAGTTCGGATACCGCGGCGGGTGGTGAGAGCGTCGGCGTCCGTGTGCCCGATGCTCGGCACGATGCCGTTCTCTCTCAGCATCTGCGCAACGGCCGCAAACCCGTCGACCTCGGGTGCGAGAGTCATCGACCGCACCGCTCCCCTGCCCGCGCCGATGATGTCCGCCAGTAGACCCGGATCACCGCTGAGAAGCGAGTTCGGATCCTGTGCGCCGCAACGGGCGACCGACAGGAACGGACCCTCGATGTGTACCCCGGCGATGTCACCGGACTCGTACAGATCGGCCAACAACGATGTCTGGCCGATCAGCCGTTCGGGCGGTGCCGACACCAGAGAGGCAAGCATCGTCGTGGTGCCGCGGGATCGGTGGTGCCGCACCGCCGTCATGAGATCGGCAGCTGCGGAATCGGGGAACGACGCCCCCGCGCCGCCGTGGCAATGCACATCGACCAACCCTGGGAGAATTGTCGAATCGGATTGCGGTACAGCGTCACCGGTCCAGAGTCGAGTAGGTCCGACCCACGAGATGCGGTCTCCCGTCAGCACGACCGTACCGTCCTCGATAACCTCCTCGCCGGTGACGACCCGCCCTCGCAACGTCGTGGAGTGCTCGGTCATGCCTGTGTCGGTTCGGCCACCGCATCGTCCTCACGGCCGGGGGTACGTAGGTTCCACTTCTTGATGACGAAGCTGAACAGGAAGTAGTAGATCACCGCGTACACGAGACCGATGGGGATCAGTAGCCATGCCTTGGTGGCGATTCCGTAGTTCAGCAGGTAGTCGATGCCACCGGCGGAGAAGAAGAATCCGTCGTGTATTCCGAGGGCATTGGTCAGTGCCATCGAGGTTCCGGTCAGGACTGCGTGAATGATGTAGAGCGGCCAGGCGACGAACATGAACGAGTACTCGAGCGGCTCGGTGATTCCGGTGACGAAGGCAGTCAGGCCGGTGGACAACATGATTCCACCGACGATCTTCTTCTGCGACGGCTTGGCATTGCGGTAGATCGCGAATGCCGCAGCGGGAAGTGCGAACATCATGATCGGGAAGAATCCGGTCATGAACACTCCAGCGGAGGGGTCGCCGGCGAAGAACCGGTTGAGGTCGCCGCGCACCAGCTGCCCGCTCGCATCCTGGTAGTCGCCGACGAGGAACCAGACCACGGAATTCAGAATGTGGTGCAGTCCGGTCGGAATCAGCATGCGGTTGGCGAAACCGTAGATGCCGCTGCCCACCACGCTGTGGTCGGCGACGGTATTGCCGACCCAGTTGAGCGCACTGTAGAAGAGCGGGTAGACGAACGACATGACAACGGCGACAACAAGACCGGTGATCGCCGTCAGGATCGGCACAAGCCGGCGGCCGCTGAAGAAGCCGAGATAATCGGGCAACTTCTGACGGTAGAACCGCTGCCAGAGGATTGCCGAGAGCAGACCGATGACGATGCCCGCGAGAACACCGTAATCGATCACTGCCGGGTCACCGTTGGCATCGACCTTCCCGTCGAGCACCACCGGTGACATCGCCGTGAAGACACCGTTCATCACCATGTATCCGACGACCGCAGCGAGCGCTGTCGAGCCGTCCGACTTCTTGGCCCAGCCGATCGCTATACCGACGGCGAAGATCAGGGGAAGCCAGGTGAACACAGCCTGACCAGCGGCCGAGATGACGGCGGCGGCGGTCTCCAGCGCGCTGAATCTGCCCAGCAAGTCGTCTTGGCCGAGCCGCAGCAAGATTCCTGCAGCAGGCAGAACGGCAATGGGAAGCATGAGACTGCGACCGAACCGTTGCAGCCCGGCCAATGAACGGGAGTCCTTCTTCGTCTCGGTATCGACCGAGTCCGTGTTCTTCGGGGTCATGGCGACCTTCTCTTCGAGGCTGGTCCGTCAAGGGTGGATTTCACTGTTGTGACCGAGTGCCATCAGGGGTACTGTCCGGTCATTACCAGTTGTAGTTTGACCAGGTGGCAAGCTCGTGTCAACCCAGACTTGTGATCCAACCGACAGGATCGCAGCCGAGAAGAGAGTAGGAACAGAACATGTCCAAGGCGGACGCGATCGTGAAGGGCCTCGGCGGTGCCGACAACATCGTCGAGATCGAAGCGTGCATCACTCGGCTTCGCACCGAAGTGAAGGACGGCTCGTTGGTCGACGAGGCTGCACTCAAAGCGGCGGGTGCCCACGGGGTGTTCCACAAGGGCACTGCCGTTCAGGTCATCGTCGGCCCCGAAGCGGATACGCTCGCAGAAGATATCGAAGACATTCTGTGAACGACGCCACCCTGATCCTCAGCCCCGTTGCCGGCCAAGTGATCTCGCTTGGCGAGGTGCCCGATCCGGTGTTCTCCGCGCAGATGGTGGGTTCCGGTGTTGCACTGCGGCCGGCCGCGAGCGACGGTCCCGTCGAGGTTCGTTCTCCGGTCGCGGGCAAGATACTCAAGCTTCATCCGCACGCGTTCGTCGTCTTCACCGACGACAAGGCGGGCGTCCTGGTGCACATCGGTATCGACACCGTGAAGATGAAAGGTGAAGGCTTCGATCTCGTTGCAGCCGAGGGAGATCGAGTGCAAGCGGGCGATCTCGTCGTCACCTACGACCCTGCCGCGATCGCAGCAGCGGGTTACTCCGATGTGGTACCCGTCGTCCTGATGGATTCGAAACCGGATTCGATCACGAGCGCGCACATCGGCACCGATGTGGCGACGGGTGATCCCCTGTTCGAGCTGCCCTGATCTCACCGACGCGGCGTGGTGCGTCGCCGCCCTTCCACCTCCATCGACAGCTGGTATCGATCGCATCGGTACCAGCTTTCCGTGTGTTCGAGGGGCTCGTCACCGCTGAAGGAGACTCGGTCGAAATACAGCACCGGCGCACCACGCTTGGTGCCCAGCAGGGTCGCCGTATCACTGTCGGCCGCGGTCGCTTTGACGGTCTGTTCGGCCCGGTCGATGGTCAAGCCGTAGTGGGTGTGCACGGCCTCGTACACGGACCTGCTCAGATCGTGTTCGATCAGGCCGGGAAGCAGGGCCGCACGAAACCATCCGTCGTCGACGCTCACCGGCTCCGCGTCGGCCAATCGAAGGCGCTTGACGTGGTAGGTCTGCTCCCCGACAGCCAGGCCGAGGGCACGAACGGTTGCCGCCGAGGGGTTTTCGAGTCGGGCGAAAAGCACAACCGTCGTCGGTGTCAGTCCCTGCGCGCGCATCTCCTCCGAGAACGACGCCAGATGCAGGCGAGATTGCACGGTCCGGCTGGCCACGAACGTGCCTTTGCCACGCACGCGGACCAGATGGCCGTCGTTGACGAGTTGCCCGATCGCTTCCCTGACGGTGATACGGCTGACGCCGTAGTCCTCCATCAGCTTGCGTTCGCTCGGCATCAAGTCGCCCGGCTGTAGCTCCTTGGTGCAGCGGTGCAACAGAATTGCGCGCAACTGTTCGTGTTTCGGGACCTGACTGTCCCTCAGATGTACGGGCATCACCACTGCGCCGGCCTTTCGGTCAATCGCCGAGCCAGCGGTACGGACTGGTCCGGTCCAACCGAAGACTACGCGACGTCGGTACCACCTCGACAGCATTCCGCTACCCGAGGAACATCGCGGCCTTCGTCCGCTGGGAAAAGATGCGACAGACCGCGGCCCACCGTGCATGATCGACACTCGTGACCGCTGCCGATTCCGCCTACGGACCGACTCCACTCTCGACTCCCATCAGTGCCGGAATCGTGGCCTCACTGGTGGGCTTCACGAGCTCCTTCGCCGTCGTGCTGACCGGCCTGCGTGCGGTCGGTGCCACCCCGGCAGAGGCGGCGTCCGGATTGTCGGCGCTGTGCGTGACGCAGGCACTGGGCATGATGTGGCTGGCCCGCCGATACCGACAGCCCATCACCTTGGCGTGGTCGACGCCCGGTGCGGCGCTGCTGGCCGGAACCGGCGTCGTGGCGGGAGGGTGGCCCGCCGCCGTCGGCGCGTTCGTCACGGTCGGGATCCTGATCGTCCTGACGGGCCTGTGGCCCCGACTGGGTGCGCTGGTCTCGAGAATTCCAGTGCCTCTTGCCCAAGCAATGTTGGCCGGTGTTCTTCTACCCCTGTGCTCGGCACCGGTGGCCGCGTTCGCCGACTCCCCCGCGCTGATAGCGCCGGTGGCGGTCGTCTGGCTCGTGGTTCTCCGTTTCAGCACCCGCTGGGCAGTGCCCGCAGCGTTCGTTGCCGCGGCCGCTGTCATCGCCGCAGACCTGATCGGTAGCGGCACCTCGATCGCGACGTCCGATCTCGTTCCCGGAATCGACTGGACGGTTCCGCACTGGACCTGGCAGGCCACGATAGGGATCGCGGTTCCGCTGTACATCGTCACGATGGCGTCGCAGAACATTCCTGGCACCACGGTCATGGCGTCGTTCGGATTCCGAATCCCGTGGCGTGCGTCGATGACGGTCACCGGAACCGGCACCGTCCTGGGTGCATTCGCCGGCGGCCACACGATCAATCTCGCGGCGATCAGTGCGGCGTTGTCGGCCAATCCCGGCGCACATCCGGATCCGAAGCGGCGATGGATCGCGGCGTTCTCCGCCGGTTGCTCGTATCTGGTTCTCGCTCTGCTGGCCACGGCTCTGGCGACCCTGGTGGCCGCAGCACCGGCCGGAGTGGTGGAAACCGTTGCCGGACTTGCCCTGCTGGGAACCCTCGCCGCGTCGCTGTTCGGAGCACTCGAACACGCCTCGGACAGGGAAGCGACCGTTCTGACGTTCCTCGTCGCCGCATCCGGCCTGACGTTCGCAGGAATCGGGTCCGCCTTCTGGGCGTTGGTCGTCGGGCTCGTCGTGCGGACGATCCTGCGGCGGCAGTCCCCGATCGCTACTGCGCCCGAGGAGACTGGCTAAGGTCTCGTTCATGGCGGATCAGGTGAACGAAAGTGCGGAGTTGTCTCGTGCGTCGGATTTTCCGGCAATGTGGCCGGTGCCGACGCGGTGGGACGACAACGACCATTACGGCCACGTCAACAACGTCACCTACTACGCGTATTTCGACACTGCCGTCAACGGCTGGTTGATGGAGACGACGGGTGTGGACATTCGAGAACTCCCGGCGATCGGTGTGGTGGCGGAAACGTCGTGTCGTTACCTGTCCGAGTTGAGTTTTCCGGATCGCCTTCAGGTCGGCCTGGCCGTCGAGAAGTTGGGTACCCGCAGCATCGTGTACTCGCTCGCGCTGTTCCGGGAAGCCAAAGACGATGCGCTGGAACTGGCAGCCCGGGGTCGTTTCGTGCACGTCTACGTCGACGGCGTCACGCGCAGACCTGTCGCGATCCCACCCGAGATCGAAAGCGCAGCACGCACTCTGGTGATCGGAACCTCCGCGAGCTGACGGTCTACAGGCCGATCTCGTCGGCGGTGTTCACCGCACGGGTGACGATGTCGTCGATGAGAGTCGTGGTGGGCCCGCCCGCGATCGCTCTGTTTCGTGAGTCTGCTTCCATTCGTCGCATGACGCCTTCGGCGATGATCGCGAGCTTCCACAGCGCCAACACCTGCCAGAATCCGACGTCGGAGACATCGCGCCCCGTGTGCTGAGCGTACGACTCGACGAGCTCGGCCCTGGTGGGGAATCCGGGCAAAGTCGATGCCATGAACGGGCCCGCGACCCCGTCGTCGGCTTGCGGCCAGTAGGCCAGCAGTCCGCCGAGGTCGGCCAGCGGATCCCCGAGAGTGCACAGCTCCCAGTCGACGACCGCAGCGACTCGACCGTCGTCGCGGGAGGTGATGACGTTGCTGAGGTGAAAATCTCCGTGCACCACGGTCACTTCGTGCTGGTTCGGAATGCCGGCTGCGAGTCGGGCTGCGAGAGAATCGATGCCAGGTACGTCCCGGGTGCGCGAGGACTCCCATTGCTTGGTCCATCGGGCCAGTTGACGAGCGGCGTAGGGCTTGTGGCTTGCCAGGTCGGCCAGACCGGACGACTCGAGATCGACGCGGTGAATATCGGCGAGCGCTACGGTCAGCCCGAGCCCGACTCGGCGACGGTGGTCGATGTCGAGTTGCTCGGCCACCGCGACCGAATCGACCACAACACCGTCCACGAAACTCATCAGCACCAGAGGAACATCGGAGATCGACGAATCCTCGGTCACCGCAATCATTTTCGGAACCGGCACCGCAGTGTTCTGCAAACCCGAAAGAATTCGATGTTCGCGCACCACGTCGTGCGCCGAGGCCAGCAGGTGTCCGAGCGGTGGCCGACGAAGAACCCAGGCGGACCCTCCCGCGTCACGCACCTCGAACGTGAGATTCGACTGCCCGTTTCCGATTCGACGATAGGTCAGCGGGGACGTAGCGCCGATTCCCAATCCTGCGATCCAGGTCGACACCGCATCTTCGTCCAGTCCCACTACGCCCATCCAGTGCCCTCATTTCGCTGCGCGACGAAAGATCGTCGACTGCCGTCATCCAATCGGATGATCGTAGCGAAGCGCAGCCCTTTCGAGGGCCGAGACACCGAGAGTCAGCTGGCGCGTTCGAAGGCCGAGATCAGCGCCGGAGTAGCGATAGCGGCTGCAGGCACCGACGCGCCGTGACGCCTGACGGCGATCTCGTCCACTTCACCGACAAGCAAAGCAACCAGCGCGTCCGGCTCCGCGTTCCAGACCGAGGAAATATTGCGCACCTCGGCCGGGGCGAAGAGTCCACTGCTGGCCAACGCATGGATCCACTCGGTCACGGCGTCGGCGGTAGGCTCGGGCATGACGGACCGATCGAGAGAGCCCGCTTGGAACTCGTTGCAAAAGAACGCGCGGACCATATCGAGCTGTCCCTGAGACATTGCGGTCATGTTCTTCTCCTTCGAGTTTTCGGCGTCCGATACGTGGCGATACCCGCGTTCGACGGGTACTCGAGACCGTGTTCAGATCGTTATCAAGTTGCCTGTAACGGCGGAACACGGTTTTCCGATGCGGCTGAAACTACGCCCTTTTGGTCGGTCTCGCCCTAGGTGAGCTGGACTATGTGACTATCGTCACACAGATCTACCCATCCAATCAACGTCTTGCAACGAAGTCATAGTTCGCGTTACGAATTACTGTGACCGGGGACAACGGACAGAACTTTGCCCAGGTAGACGGCCCGATGCCTCTGAGAGCGCTGGAGTCGATCGTTCAGAACCGGACATATGCCCGGGATGAAGCCCGAGCCGGATACAGGCTCGAACACTGTTCCAGCGCGCGAAAACATTCCTCTCACCCGCATTGAGGCCATTCTGCCGACCTGCAGCGGGTTCGAGCGAGGTCATCCTCGACGGGAGACCGACACCGAGTCCTGAAGTGGTGCTGTGATCGAAACGTTACCGCGAAACCATCAGGGCGTTCTCGAGTTCCTCACACGCGGCGTTCAGGCTGATCGGGCACTGTGGCTGTCATGTCACCGTCGAGCCTCGAGAGCGGACCGATCCAAGCATCCCGTCGAACAGGAAGCACCACAGCACTCGGCGGTATCTCGGCACATCTGCGCCGACGAGCGATCGCCGCGCGAGCGGCAGTGTCGGGTTTCTCGGCAACCGCTCTACTGGTGCTGGTGATCTCGACACCGCAGGTGCCATCGCCCGCGTCTGCGGATACGTCGCCGGTCGCAGCACTGGCCACCGCCGCGCTCGATGCGATCGACGTGACCACGGTGTTGATTGCCGTCGCCGTCCTCGCCGCGGTCGCGTTGCTACGGAAACTGCCGTACGGAATCGGGGTGGTGATCGCCTGCACCATCGGGGCAGTGGTGACCGGCGAGCTCGCTCGTGAATTCGCCGGAGCGTCCGTCTCGTCCACCGCGCTCCCCTACGGGCAGCTCGTTGCGACGGCAGCATTGCTCGGTGCCGCGTCCATGGTGGCCTCCACAGCGTGGCGACCCGTGGTCCTCGGTCTGGGTAGTGCGGCGACACTTGCGGTGGCAGCGGCGGCCCTGATCACCGGAGCTGCATCGATCGTCGGGATCGCGAGCGCACTGCTGGTCGTCTTCGTGTGGTGGCCTGCATGCTCGATCGTCATGCTCTACTCCCCCGATGCCGCTGCTCGCGAAGCGCGCAACCCGCTGGATACGGCAGCGCTGGCCGTCCAACGCAAGATGGGACGCTTCCGTTGACATCGAGAACCGATGCCTGAAGCGTCCCACCTGGTCGGAGCTGAGGTCGTAGCTAGAGAGCCTTGAGCTCCTCGGTCACCTCCGAGACCGACTTCTTTGCGTCACCGAACAACATCGACGTGCCCTCGGCGAAGAACAGAGGGTTCTCGATGCCCGCGAATCCGGACGACATCGATCGCTTGAGAACGATGACCGACTTCGACTGATCGACGTTCAGGATCGGCATCCCGTGAATCGGGCTCGACGGGTCGTTGCGCGCCGCGGGATTGGTCACGTCGTTCGCGCCGATGACCAACGTGACGTCGGTGCGGGAGAACTCGTCGTTGATGTCGTCCATTTCCTTCATCGCGTCGTACGCGACGTCGGCCTCGGCGAGCAACACGTTCATGTGACCCGGCATGCGACCGGCGACGGGGTGAATGGCGTACTTGACCTCGACGCCCTTCGACTCCAGCAACTTGGCCATGTCCTTGACCGCGTGCTGCGCCTGCGCAACAGCCAGACCGTATCCGGGTACGACGATGACCTGGTTGGCGTAGGCCATCTGGATCGCGGCGTCGGCTGCGGACGTTGCCTTGACCGTTCCGCCGCTTGCACCGGCCGGACCGGCAGCAGCATCGCCGCCGCCGAATCCACCGGCGACGATCGCCGGGATGGAACGGTTCATCGCCTTGGCCATGAGGTTGGTCAAAATCGTGCCGGACGCACCGACGATCATGCCCGCGACGATCATTGCCGTGTTGTTCAGCGCCAGACCGGCGGCCGCCGCCGACAAGCCCGTCAGAGCGTTGAGCAGCGAGATGACCACCGGCATGTCCGCGCCGCCGATCGGCAGCACCACTGTCAGGCCGAGGATGCCCGCGAGCACCAGAACCGCGACGATCCACCACTGCGATACTCCGCCGCCCGGAGTGGCGTTGATGCCGATGACCACCGCAGCGGCAACCGCACCGATGAGCAGCAGGGCATTGAGCGGCTGCTGCAGCTTGCCGATGGTGATGGGCGAGCCGGGCAGAGTTTCCTGCAGCTTGAGGAATGCGATGAGCGAGCCCCAGAACGAGATCGAACCGATGATCGCCGCGAACAGCGAGCCGATGACGATGTGCACCGTCGGCGATTCACCGTGGTTGAAGCTCGAGAACCCGGACGTGTCGAGGAACTCGGCCCACGCGATCAATGCGACAGTGCCACCGCCGACGCCGTTGAACAGCGCCACCAGCTGCGGCATCGCAGTCATCTTCACCTTGCGTGCCGGCGGGATTCCGAGCGCGACGCCGACGACGAGTCCGACGATGATCAGGATCCAGTTCTCGGTGTCGCGAATGGAGATGAGCGTCGCCACGACGGCGACGAACATGCCGACTGCAGCGATCTGGTTGCCGCGCACGGCGGTCTTCGGGCCGGTCAGACCCATCAGGCCGTAGATGAACATGCCGAAGGCGACGATGTAGAGAATGTTGACGAGATTGTCCATCAGGAGTCAGCACCCTTCGAGGTCTCGGCAGGCACCGGCTTGGACTTGAACATGCCGAGCATGCGGTCGGTGACCACAAATCCACCGATGACGTTCACTGTTCCGAACACAAGCGCGACGAACAGAATGACCTGCAGGCCGATCGAGGGGTCCTCGACCTTCCCGAGTACGACGAGGGCACCGAGCACCACGATGCCGTGGATGGCATTGGTTCCCGACATCAGTGGGGTGTGCAAGGTGTTGGGCACCTTGGAAATCACCGCGAAGCCGACGAACCCGGAGAGCACCAGGATCGCGATGTTCGCGAGCAGCGGGGTGTACATCAGTTCTCCTTCTCACGTGTCACGCAGGCACCGGCAAGGACCTCGTCCGAAAAATCGGGGGCGAGCTTGCCGTCGACCAACATGAGTTCGAGCAGTGCCGAGATGTTCTTCGAGTACAGCTCGCTGGCGTGCTCGGGCATCGAGGCCGGGAGGTTCAACGGGGAGCAGATGGTGACGTCGTGCTTGACGACGGTCTGACCGGGCTCGGTGAGTTCACAGTTTCCGCCCGTCTCGCCGGCAAGGTCGACGACGACACTGCCGGGCTTCATCCCTTCGACAGCTGCGGCGGTGACCAGCCGGGGCGCGGGTCGGCCGGGTACCAGTGCAGTGGTGATGACCACGTCGAAGCCCTTGATGGCTTCTTCGAGCGCCTTCTGCTGTTGCACACGCTCGTCTTCGGTCAGCTCACGCGCGTATCCGCCCTCACCGGCTGCGTCGATCCCGAGATCGAGCCACTGTGCGCCGACGGATCGAACCTGATCTGCCACCTCAGGACGCACGTCGTACCCGGTCGGTCGGCCGCCGAGACGCTTGGCGGTAGCCAACGCTTGCAGACCCGCCACCCCGACGCCGAGGACCAGCACGGTCGCGGGCTTGACGGTGCCCGCGGCGGTGGTCAACATCGGGAAGAATCTGGTCGATTCCGAGGCCGCCAACAGCACGGCCTTGTAGCCCGCAACGTTGGCCTGCGAGGACAGCGCGTCCATCACCTGGGCGCGCGAGATACGGGGAATCGCTTCCACGGCAAAGGCCTGCACGCCTGCAGCCTTCAATGCGCCGATGCTGTTCTCCGCGTTGCGCGGTGCCAAGAATCCGATGAGCGTCGAACCGGACGTCAGCTTGGCAATCTCGGCATCGGACGGCGGCGCGACCTTGACGACGACATCCGCCGACCATGGATCACCGATCGTCGCTCCGGCGGCAACATACAGTTCGTCCGGAATCAGAGCGCCGAGACCGGCACCCGATTCCACGACGATCTCTACGCCCTTGCCCGTCAGGGACGCAACGATCTTGGGCACCAGAGCGACACGACGCTCGCCCTCCCCCGATTCCCGAACCACACCGACGACTGTCGTGGATCCCGAACCCTTCTCCGTGCTCTGCGATGTATCCAAATCTCCGTCTTCCTGCGTTGAATGGTGTCCACATGTCGGCCAACGGCCCCGAACTTGCGACGAGTGGACGAACCCATGCGACAAGGCACAAGGTCCCTGATAGTAGCCAGAGGAAACAGACCGCGGGTAGCCCGGAACATTGTCCGATTCGTTCTGAATCGAGTCCGTTCGACATTCCCCGACTACGGGACGCGCATTTGTGTTGCACGTCACACTGGTCTATCGCTGATGATCGGACCCTACAGTGACACCCGTGGAATCTTGCATCTTCTGTGCCATCGTCGCGGGGGACGCGCCCGCGCACCGCGTATTCGAGAACGACCACACCGTCGCCTTTCTCGACATTCGGCCGATCAGTCGTGGTCACCTCCTCGTCGTTCCGCGCGAGCACGCCACCGACCTGAACTCGAGCCATCCGGACGCGGCCGCCGAGGTGTTTCGCGTCGGGCACACCCTGGCGCGCGCGGTGCGGTACTCGAACCTGCGCGCCGATGGAGCAAACCTTGTGATCAACGACGGCAAGGCTGCCTTCCAGACGGTCTTTCATCTGCACCTTCACGTAGTGCCGAGGTGGCACCGTGATCGAATGCGGTTCGCGGCCGGATTCGTCACGCGTCGCCTGCGCGAGCCCGATCGTGTCGCGGACGCCGTCCGCGTCGGGCTGACTCGGCTGAACGGAGAACCGCCGGCGTGAAACTGTTCCTGTCGTCGTACCGATTCAGCGGTCACTCCGCCGCCTTCGTCCAACTCACCGGGCCGCCCTCGGATCTCGCCGTCATCGCGAACGCGTCGGACGCGTGGCCCGCCGCGGCGCGCGAATCCTCGCTCCGCAGCGAGTTCGGTCCGCTGCGCGCTCTCGGGTATCGACCGGTAGAGGTGGATCTACGCGAATACGCGGGTCGGCCGGCAGCGTTCGAGCGTGCCCTCGAAGGATTCGGTGCGGTATGGGTGCGCGGCGGCAACACGTTCGTCCTGCGCGCCCAGCTCGCCCGCTCGGGCGCAGACGACATTCTGAGCGAGCGTGTTCGCGGGAACTCGATCGCCTACGGCGGCTACAGCGCAGGTGCATGCGTGGCGGCTCCGTCACTGATCGGAGTCGAGGACGCGGACGACCCCGACGAGGTTCGACCCGCCACTGGCATCGATACGGTATGGGACGGACTGAATCTGGTCGACTTCTCGATCGTCCCCCACCTGAATTCCGTTCTGGACGAAAATGATTCGGGATGGGCTACTCTGCAACGCTTGCGCCGCGATGGCGTGTGCTGTCACGGTCTGACCGACGAACAGGCCATCGTTGTCGATGATTCGGGGACACGGATTCTGGGTGGCTGAACGCAGATCAACCCAGACGGGCCAGTGGAGCCAGCCGGTCGAGTGACGACCACGCCAGGGAGCATCGTCGTGCGGTCATCTCGTCCGCGTCGAGGACGAGCATGTCGAACAACTGGCGCGGCGCCGCCCGCCACGAGTCCGCAATGTGCGACACGGTGGCTTTCTCGAACAGCCCGGAGTGCGCCAAGGCCTGGACCCACTCGTCGATTTCACCTCGATGGATCCGCTCGATGGTGTCGTATTCGACTCCGCCACCCAGGAATTCGTACGAGAACATCGCCGCCACGTAGTTCCAGGAGTCACTTCCGGGATCGATCATGGTGCAGCCTCCTTGTCGACTCGCGTCACACGGGGCGCGAGGTTCGCTGCGCTGGACGCTAGCGTGGCGAACTACAAGATTGCGTGTCGACGACGCATCGATCTGGTAACGCCTGAGGCTGGTGTTACTGATGTGACTCGACATCGGCGAAGGCATCCCTCGTCCGCGCCGCACCCGAGGCCATGACAGACTCGAGTGGCGACGGTCACATTTTCGACGTGAGGAGAACCGGATGTCGGTGACGACGGATGCAGATGCCCGACTGACCGAACTCGAATCCCTGCTTCCTGCCGGTGCCGTGGTCACCGACCCGGACATCACCGAGGGATACCGACGCGATTGGGCCAAGGACCCCGACGCAGGTACCCCGCTGGCCGTTGTGCGCGCTCAGTCGACCGAGGACGTTCGTGCCGTCATGCGCTGGGCCACCGAACACAACGTGGCGGTCGTTCCGCGCGGTGCCGGTTCGGGATTGTCCGGCGGTGCCACCGCTGTCGACGGCGGAATCGTGCTCACCACGGAGTTGATGCGCGAGATCACCGTCGATCCGGTGACCCGCATAGCCGTCGTACAACCCGGGCTGCTCAACGCCGAAGTCAAGAAGGCAGTCGCCGAACACGGTCTGTGGTACCCACCGGATCCGTCGTCGTTCGAGATGTGTTCCATCGGCGGCAATGCGGCCACCAACGCCGGCGGGCTGTGCTGCGTTAAGTACGGCGTCACCACCGACTACGTTCTCGGACTCGAGGTCGTCCTCGCCGACGGAACTGCCGTCCGGCTCGGCGGACCACGCTTGAAAGATGTTGCCGGACTGTCACTTGCGAAGCTCTTCGTCGGATCCGAGGGCACCCTGGGCATCATCACCGAGATCACCCTGCGACTGATCCCGGCACAGCCTCCGGCCAGCACCGTGGTCGCCTCGTTCGCGTCGGTGCACGATGCAACGACTGCGATTCTGGCCATCACCCGTACCTTGCGGCCCTCCATGCTCGAATTCATGGACCGCGCGTCCATCGGTGCCGTCGAGGACGCCATGAACATGGGACTCGACCGCGAGGCAGCAGCGATGCTGATCGCTCGGTCCGACTCACCAGGTGCCGATCGGGGGCGCGAAATCGAGATCATGGCGGCCGCGTGCACCGAGGCCGGTGCCTCGGATGTCTTCACCACCGACGACCCCGACGAGGGTGAGGCCTTCGCTGCCGCACGGCGATTCGCCATTCCCGCCGTCGAACGACTCGGCAGCCTGCTGCTCGAGGATGTCGGTGTTCCGCTGCCTGCCCTCCCGGCCCTCGTCGATGGAATAGCTGAACTGTCCGCGAAATACGACGTACTGGTTGCCGTCATCGCGCACGCCGGAGACGGCAATACCCACCCGCTGATCGTGTTCGACCCCGAGGACGCAGACATGACCCGCCGAGCCAACGTCGCCTTCGGCGCGATCATGGATCTCGCAATTTCGTTGGGCGGCACCATCACCGGAGAACACGGCGTCGGTCGCCTCAAGAAGGCCTGGCTGCCCGATCAAGTCGGAGAAGACGTCATGGAACTGACCCGCCGCATCAAGACCGCTCTCGACCCGGCGGGCATTCTCAACCCGGGTGCTGTGCTCTGATCACCCGTCGACGGTGAACCCGTCTGCCACCGTCAGAACCTCGTCGAGGATTTCCAGTCCCTGACGAATTTCGTCCTCGGACGTCGTCAGCGGCGGCGCGATCTGGAGTCGATTTCCGGCGACGAAGGGCCACAGACCCCGTGACTTCGCCGCGGCGGTCACCGTGCCCATTGCCGCCGCATCCTTGCCCGACGCGGCGAAAGGCACCAGCGGCTCTCGGGTCGTGCCGTCCTTGACCAGCTCGACGGCCCAGAAGAATCCCTTGCCGCGCACCTCGCCCACACTGGGATGAGATTCGGCCAGCTTGGACAGGCCCGCACCCAGTACGTCCTCGCCGACGTGACGCACGTGCGGAAGGATTTTGTCGCGCTCGAACACTCCGATGGATGCCACGCCCGCGGCGCACCCGAGCACGTGGCCGGAGTAGGTCAACCCGCCCGGATAGGCTTTGTGGTCGAACTGCGAGGCGATCTTCTCCGAGATCACGACCCCGCCGAGGGGTACGTATCCGGAGTTGACGCCCTTGGCGAACGTGATCAGATCCGGTGTCACATCCCAGGCCTGGCATGCGAACCATTCGCCGATTCGCCCGAACCCGACCATCACTTCGTCGGCGATGTAGACGATCCCGTACTTGTCGCACAACGCCCGAACGCCGGCCAGATATCCGGGCGGCGGGATCAGCACACCGTTGGTGCCGATGACCGATTCCAGGATCAGTCCGGCGATGTTCTGCGCACCTTCGAGCACGATGACCTGTTCGAGGTGTGCCAGTGCTGCGGCCGTCTCCTCTTCGGGAGTCGTTGTGCCCCAGGGCGACCGGTACGGATACGGCCCGAAGAAGCGTACGACGTCGACATTGGTCGGCTCGGTGCCCCATCGCCGCGGCTCACCGGTGAGACCGATCGCGACCCCGGTTCCTCCGTGATACGACCGATACGCGGCGAGCATCTTCGTGCGCCCGGTGTGCTGTCGCGCCAGCCGCACCGCATGTTCGACGGCTTCTGCGCCTCCGGTCGTGAAGAACACCCGGTTCAGATCACCCGGGGCTCGTTCGGCGATCAGCGTGGCGAGTTCACTGCGCTTGTTGTTGGCCACGGTCGGAGAAATAGTGGTCAGCACCTGGGCCTGTTCGACGATGGCGGCCACCACGTCGGGGTGTTGATGCCCGAGATTGACGTTGACCAATTGGGAAGAGAAGTCCAGATATCGCTTGCCCTTGTCGTCCCAGAACCACGACCCCTCGGCTCCTTCGACGGTGATCGGGTTCAGTTCGGCCTGCGCCGACCAGGAGTAGAACACGTGATCCATCTACTTGCCGCCTTCCTCCAGTGTGACCTCCATCGGAGCGTACGACTCTCCGGTGACGTCCACACCGTCGGCCTTCAACAAATCCAATGCCTTGCCGACGTACTCGTTGGTGTAGGCCTCGGCATCGGGATCAGCGGTGAGCACCGTCGAGCCCTCGGCGTTCTTCGTGGTCTTCGCGATGTCCACGGTTTGCTGCCAGGCGGCCTCGTCGATCATCCCGATGCCTTCACCCGACGGCCAGATCAACTTGTTGACTTCGTTGACCTGCCAGAGCTGATGGCTCGCGCCGAGTGTGGACCCCGCAGCGACGGTGATGTCGCGGCACTTCTCGACGTTGTCTCGGCAGAAGATCCAGCCCTTCAGCGAGGCCGCCAAGAATTTGACGGTCTGATCCTGGTAGGCCTCGTCCGAGAGCTTGTCGGTATTGGCCCAGATCGCGTCCTGCAACATGGCAACCCCGTCGTCGTTCCAGTTCAGCGAACTGAAGTCGTCCGCCGTGTACAGCGCTCCGGTTGCAGGGTTCACGGTCTCGAGCAGCTGGGCGTACTCGTTGTACGACATCGCTTGGGCGGCAGCAATGTCGCCGGACAGTAGGCCGTTCATGTCGAACTGCTGCTGCACCAACGTCACGTCGGATGGACTCACCCCGGCTTGGGTCATGCCTGCGAACAACTCGAATTCGTTGCCGTAGCCCCAGTTTCCGACGGTCTTGCCGCGAAGGTCGGCGGGTGAGGCGATGTTCTGATCCTTGAACGAGACCTGCAACGTGCCGGATTTCTGGTAGATCTGAGCGACGTCGGTGATGCCCGCCCCGGCCTCGCGGGAAGCGAGCGCTTTCGGCACCCAGGCAACGGCATAATCGGCCTGTCCCTGCGCCAGCACGGTCTGCGGAACGATATCCGTTCCGCCGTCCAATATTTCGACGTTCAGTCCTTGCTCGGCGTAGAAGCCCTGATCGACGGCCGCCAGATAGCCCGCGAACTGGCCCTGTTTGAACCACTGCAATTGCAGCTTGATCGTGGTGTTCCCGTCGCCACCGGCATCGGTTTCGGTCGTGGTGGTGGTGGTGCTGCAGGCCGAGGCGACTACCGCCAGTGCCATGACGACGGCCAGCAGGCGTCGGGGGGTTCGAGTGATCTTCACGTTCAACTCCTAGGTACGACGGCGGGACACGAGCTTCTCGAGCAAGAGAACGACCAGAAAGAAGAGCAACCCGACTGCGATGGCACCCACGACGTAGGCCCATGCCCGGGGGTAAGCGGTGTTCGCAGCGGCGGAGGTGATCCGCGACCCCAAACCGTTCTGCAGTCCACCGAAGTACTCGCAGATGATGGCAGCGATGACAGCATTCGGAGCCGCAACCCGCAACCCGGTGAAGATGTGTGGCACCGCGGACGGAAGGCGAACGATGCGCGTGAACTGCCAGCCGCCGACCGCATACGATGTCATCAAATCCTGATGCACCGGCGATACCTGACGGAGTCCTTTTGCCGCACTGACGAATACCGGAAAGAACACGACGATGGTCACGACGAGGCGGCGGGGTAGATCCGTGGTCGAGGAGAACATCGAGTTGAACACCGGAGCGAGGGCGACGATGGGAACCGCTGCGGCACCCGCCGCCAGCGGAGTGAGAAGCTCGTCGACGATGCGAAGGCGAACGGCCACCATCGCTGCGACAAGACCGAGTACCGATCCTGCGATCAGTCCCACCAACGCATTGGTTCCGGTTGCCACACTTGCCGATCCGATGTTGCCGACGTTACGAGCGAACTGCTCGGCAATCGCACTCGGTGAGGGAAGGAGGAACGACGGTACCCCGGCGACGACGGTCAGCAGCTGCCACAATCCGAGCAGGACAACGCCGAACACCACCGGCGGCAGCCAGACCTTCATCGGAGATCCGCACCGCGAATTATGCGCCCGTGCAGCGCATCCCGAACCGAGGTGATGGCAGCGAAGAAACCCGTCGATTCACGTGGGTCACCGTCGGAGTCGAACGTGTCGATCGTGAGCGTGTCCACGATCCGGCCCGGCCTGGGCGACATCACGACCACTCGATCGGACAGATACACCGCTTCGGGAATGGAGTGGGTCACGAACACCACCGCTGCACTGGACTCCTCGGCTATGCGCAACAGATCGTTCTGCATCTTCTCGCGCGTCATCTCGTCGAGAGCGCCGAACGGTTCGTCCATCAGCAGCAGTCCGGGCGTTCGGGCCAATGCACGAGCGATCGCCACGCGTTGCTGCATGCCGCCGGACAACTGACTGGGAAAGCTGTCGGCAAAATCGGTGAGTCCCACGAGTTCGAGCAGTTCGCGTACCCGTTCCGCGCGTTCTCGTTTGGACACCTTGTGCAGCTCGAGCGGCAACGCAACGTTCGACTGTACAGTTCGCCAATCGAGCAGCCCTGCCTGCTGAAATGCGATGCCGTACTTCTGTTCGACACGAGCTTGCCGTGCCGTCAGACCGAACACCGACACCGCACCGGAGGTGGGTTGCTCGAGATCTGCGATGACGCGAAGCAGCGTCGACTTGCCGCAGCCGGAAGGGCCTATCAGGGATACGAATTCGCCGGGAGCGATCGACAGCGACACATTGTCCAGCGCTGTCACTCCCCCATCGAACGTCTTGCCGACACTCTCGACGTCAACGGCATGCACGGTCATGAATCCGCCCTTCGCGCAGGAGTACGGCCCGCATATCGACCCAGCGCGATATCGAGCAGGGCCACCAATCCGGTGACCACGAGTCCGAGCACCGCTGCACCCAGAACAGCTGCGTACAGACGAGACGCGTCACCTGTCGCCTGTTGCGAGAACACGATGATCTGCCTGCCGATACCGCCGGTGGTTCCGGTCGAGATCTCGGCAACGACAGCACCGATCACAGCGGCCGCGGCAGCCAGCCGCAGAGACGGGATCAGGTGCGGCACCGAGGCCGGGAGCCGTAGCCGCAGAAGCGTGGTCCACCATCCGGCCGCGTAACTGTGCATCAGATCCAGGGATGCCCGGTCGGGTGCACGTAGGCCGCGCAGCATCCCCACCGCCACCGGGAAGAACGCGAGATACGACGCGATGACGGTGATACTCATCCATGGCTGCCAGGCGTACCCGCCGATGGCGATCTTCCCGCCCCAGCCGGCGACGAGCGGTGCCAGCGCAATCAGCGGCACCGTCTGGGAGACGATCACGTAGGGCAAGACGGACCGCTCCACCCACACGAATCGTTGCATGGCCACAGCCAGCACCAGTCCGACCACCGCCCCCAGAACGAATCCGAGCACCGCAAGGCCGAAAGTGAACAGTCCGCTCGAGACGATCGCAGCGCCGACACTGCGTGCCCCGGCAACGTTCACCTCCGGCTCGGTCAGCGCCGCCAGCACCGACCACACATGCGGCAGAGCGCCGTCGTCGGTGCGCGGCAACACCCGCACACCGCCGACACTCACGCCGTTCTCGGGGACGAGCACTTTCACCAGCTCCCACAACACCAGAAGCAACACGATTGCGGCCACCGCCATGACCGGTCGACGAAGCCCTCGCGCCGAGCGGGCGGGAGTAGGAGCTACCACCGCCGCCTGATCGAGAACACCGGTCACGACGTAGCCGTCACGGACTTGCGGATCTGCGGAATGATGCTCTCTCCGTAAGCCTCCAGCGTCGCAGCCTTGGCGTCGTGCTGGAGGTAGACCGAGAACTGGTCGACCCCGAGTGCCTCCAGCTCCTTCAGCTTGGCGATGTGATCGGCCGGGGTGCCGAGCAGGCAGAACCTGTCGATCACCTCGTTCGGAACGAATTCTGCGTGCGAGTTTCCTGCTCGACCGTGCTCGTTGTAGTCGTACCCGGTACGCGCTGCGATGTAGTCGGTGAGTGCCTGTGGAACACCACCGCCATCGCCGCCGTAACGCGAGACGATATCGGCGACATGGTTACCGACCATCCCACCGAACCACCGACATTGGTCGCGGGCATGTTCGAGGCCGGCCTCGGTACCGTCGGTGACGTAGGCGGGCGCTGCCACACAGATCGAGATCGAATCCGGATCGCGGCCCGCCTGCTCGGCCGCGGCACGCACTCGACCGATCGTCCAGGCAGCAATATCCGGATCGGCCAACTGCAGGATGAAGCCGTCCGCTACCTGCCCGGTGAGCTCGAGGGCTTTGGGTCCGTACGCCGCCACCCACACCTCCAGCCTCGAGTGCTCTGCCCACGGGAACTGCACTGTCGTCTCACCGACCCGGGCACTCCGCCCGTTCGCAAGACTGCCGATCACCTCGATCGACTCTCGAAGCGCAGCAAGCGTTGTCGGCTTACCGCCGAGAGCGCGAACCGCGGAATCGCCACGGCCGATACCGCACACCGTGCGATTGCCGAACATGTCGTTGAGCGTCGCGAATGTCGATGCCGTCACCGTCCAATCGCGCGTAGCCGGATTGGTGACCATCGGGCCCACCGTCACGCGCCTCGTCGCGGCCAGAATCTGGCTGTAGATGACGTACGGCTCCTGCCACAGCAAGTGCGAATCGAAAGTCCATACGTGCGAAAACCCATGTGTCTCGGCCTGCCTGGCCAGATCGATCACACGGGACGCCGGCGGATTGCACTGCAGCACTACCCCGATGTCCATGGCTCAGATCAGATTCTGTGACAGATCGCGGCGGACGAAGCGGCCGTGTCCCGCACTGCCGGAATAGGATCCGCCGTCGACGATGATTCGCCCGCGAGAGATCACAGTGTCCACGTGGCCGTCGATCTCGAAACCCTCGTACGCGGAGTAGTCCATGTTCATGTGATGGGTCTTGTCGACTCCGATGCTGGTGTGCCCGTTCGGATCGTAGATCACGATGTCGGCATCGGCTCCGGGGCTGATGACGCCCTTCTTCGGGTACATCCCGAACATCCGGGCCGGGGTGGTGCAACAGACGTCCACCCACTTCTCCAGGGTGATCTTCCCGCTCTTCACACCCTGGAACATCAAATCGATCCGATGCTCCACCGAGCCGATTCCGTTGGGAATCTTGGAAAAATCGCCGATACCCATCTCCTTCTGGTCCTTCATACAGAACGGGCAGTGGTCGGTACTGACGGTCGCCACGTCACCGGTGCGCAGGTAGCGCCACAGTTCGTCCTGATGCCCCTCGGCCCGCGACCGCAGAGGCGTCGAGCAGACCCACTTGGCCCCCTCGAAACCCGGCGCACCGAGTTGTTCTTCCAACGACAGATAGAGATACTGCGGACACGTCTCGGCAAATACGTTCTGCCCGTTGCCCCGAGCCTGCGCAATCTGCTCGAGAGCCTGCTTGGCCGATACGTGCACGACGTACAACGGCGCGCCGGTGACGTCGGCCAGCATGATGGCTCGGTGCGTCGCCTCTTCCTCCAGCTGCCACGGCCGCGACGTGCCGTGGAAGTACGGAGCCGTGTCTCCGCGGGCGATCGACTGCGCCACGAGGACGTCGATGGCAATGCCGTTCTCCGCGTGCATCATCAGCAGTGCACCCGTTTCGGCCGCAGACTGCATGGCGCGCAATATCTTGCCGTCGTCGGAGTAGAAGACGCCCGGGTACGCCATGAAGAGCTTGAAGCTGGTGACACCCTCGGAGACCAACTCGCTCATCGCTTTCAGTGAATCGTCGGTGACGTCGCCGATGATCTGATGAAACCCGTAGTCGACGGCGCACTTCCCCGCAGCTTTCTCGTGCCACTGCGCCAGAGTGTCCTGTACGCGCTGGCCGGGAGTCTGAATCGCGAAGTCCACGATGGTGGTCGTACCGCCCCAGGCCGCTGCGCGTGTTCCGGTTTCGAAGGTGTCGGATGCGAACGTGCCCCCGAACGGCATCTCCATGTGGGTGTGCCCGTCGACCCCGCCCGGAATCACGTACTTGCCGGTGGCATCGACGACGATGTCCGCTGAGGTCTTCAGGTCCGCGGCCAGTGACACCGAGCCCGGAGCCAGCACCGCGACGATGGTCTCACCGTCGATGAGCACATCCAATTCCTGTGCGCCGGTGGTGGATACCACG
Organism: Rhodococcus sp. WWJCD1; assembly: GCF_002258735.1. Classification (NCBI taxonomy): domain Bacteria; kingdom Bacillati; phylum Actinomycetota; class Actinomycetes; order Mycobacteriales; family Nocardiaceae; genus Rhodococcus; species Rhodococcus sp. WWJCD1. The sequence continues at coordinate 15,266 of NZ_NOXY01000023.1, read as the reverse complement.
ATTCCACCGTGCACGAAGGTGGTGGCCATCAGGGTTGCACCAGTGGGCCGTAGGCGTCGGGTCGGCGGTCACGATAGAAGGCCCATCGGTCGCGGACCACCTTGATCAAGTCCATGTCCAGGTCTCGAACGATGATCTCGGACTCGGAATCCGACGCTACCTCGCCGACGAATTTGCCCTCGGGGTCCACGAAGTAGCTGGTCCCGTAGAAATCGTCGTCACCGTATTCGGATTCGATTCCGACCCGGTTGATCGCGCCCACGTAGTACTCGTTCGCGACGGCAGATGCGGGTTGCTCGAGCTTCCACAGGTAGTTCGACAGTCCGCGCGACGTAGCCGAGGGATTGAAGACGATCTCGGCACCGGCAAGGCCCAACGCCCGCCAACCCTCGGGAAAGTGCCGGTCGTAACAGATGTACACGCCGATTCGGCCGACCGCGGTGTCGAACACCGGCCACCCCAGGTTTCCGGGTCGAAAGTAGAACTTCTCCCAGAATCCGTTGACATGGGGAATGTGGTGCTTTCGATACTTGCCGAGATAGGTGCCGTCGGCGTCCACCACCGCGGCGGTGTTGTAGAGAAGGCCGGGCTGCTCCTGCTCGTACACCGGCAGAATCATCACGATGCCGAGCTCTTTCGCCAATGCGGCGAAGCGGTCGACGGTGGGCCCGGGTACCGATTCGGCGTATTCGTAGAACTTTGCATCCTGCAGTTGGCAGAAGTACGGACCGTAGAAAAGTTCTTGGAAGCAGACGACTTTCGCGCCTTGCTCGGCGGCGGACCGAGCAAACCCCTCGTGTGCCGCGATCATCGATTCTTTGTCACCGGTCCACTTGCTTTGGACCAGTGCAGCTCGAACTGTGGACATCATTGGCACTCCATATCTCGCTGGCTTGCACCCTCAAGATATTTTGCGCCGTGTTACGGGATCGTTCGTGCGGTTTCGTACGTATTAATCGTCGGCGGTGCGCAGAGGTGGGATGCTGATCAGTTGGACTTCGGCAGCAGCGCGCGAACCGCGTCGATGGTGTCGGCGGTCGCCAGGTTCTTGTCGGGTCGGTATCGCAGTACTCGCGCGAATCGCAGAGCAACGCCGCCCGGGTAGCGCGAGCTGACCTGCACGCCGTCGAGCTCGATCTCGACGATCAGTTCGGGGCGCAGGTACACGGTGTGCTCGTCGCGCTCTCGCTCATGTTTGGGGAATTCGTCGGTCTGCCATTGCAACAGAACGTCGGTCAGGCCCTTGAACGTCTTGCCGACCATGATCGGGTCACCGCCGTCGGGATCGCGAGCCCCGAGGTGCAGATTCGACAGGTAACCCGTGCGGCGGCCGTACCCCCACTCGGCTCCGAGGACGACGAGGTCGAGGGTGTGCTCGGGTTTGACCTTCTGCCAGCTCTTTCCGCGGCGGCCTGCGGCATACGGTGCACCGAGAGCTTTGAGCATGACCCCCTCGTGCCCGGCGTCGAGTGCGGCATCGAAGTGGGCCGCTGCTTCGTCCGCATCTGGCCGAACGGCACTGGGAATTCGGTGCCCCGGTGCTACCCGGTCCAGTGCGGCCAGGCGCTGCTCCAGCGGGGCATCGAGCAGGTCCACACCGTCGAGGTGCAGGCAGTCGAAGAAGTAGGGCTGCAGAAGGAGCTCGTGTGCGCTCTCGGCACCGAACCGACTCATCGTTTCCTGGAAAGGCCTGGGGCGCCCGCTGTCGTCGAGCGCGAGGGTCTCCCCGTCCAGGACCACGGAATCGCACGGCAGCTCGAGAACGAGTTCCACCAACTCGGGCACACTCGCAGTGATGTCGCGCAGAGTTCGCGTGTAGATGCTCACGTCGGTTCCGGAACGGTGCACTTGAATACGAGCGCCGTCGAGCTTGTATTCGACGGTGACATCACCGTTCAGCTGCTCCCACGCCGCGCGAAGAGATTCTGCGGGCGAGGCCAGCATCGGGCGGACCGGTCGTCCCACCTCGAGCCGGAACGCGTCCAGCGCCTCGACGCCACCGGTGATCGCGGCAACCGCGGTGGCGGACAGGCGCCCCGAGAGCATGAATGCGCGACGCACCGGAGCCTGCGGAAGGTTCGTGGCGGCAGCGACCGCGTCGACCATGATTCCCTCGAGCGCCCCCTGCCGAAGTTCACCGGTGACGAGCCTGATCAGGAACTGCCGCTCCTCGGCGGTGCAGCGTGAGAACAGGTCCGTCAACAGCGCTACTCGCCGCGCGGCCGATCCCGCCCCCGACGTCGATGCGACCGCGGAGATCGCGTCGTCGACCTCGGTGACCGTCAATGTCGAGGCTTCGGCGGAGGTGACATCGAGATCGGCCAGAGTGCGCCAGCCGACTCCTATTCGCCCCTGCCGCAACTCCCCCGACAACCACGACACAGCGGGTTCGATGTCACCGGCCTCCGCCTCGGCGAGCAGTGCGCTCAGCTGCTCGATCTTGACCTTGCGCGAGCGCGTCGCGGCCACGGCACGGGAGGCTTCGACAATCCTGGACATCAACACTCACCGAACATAACTGCAGCCACCGTCAGGTTGCTGACATCCAATTGTTACCGCTGAGACTCCTGCGGCTGGTGTTCTTGCTGTTACGTTCGATTCATGCCTGTGGAGCGACCAAAGGCAGGCGACGTGTCAGCTGAATCCCAGCACACGGTCGCCCCAGGCAGCGCGCATGTCGCCGTCGGGGTCCTCGACAAGGGCGTCGGACGTGTCGATCACCAACGTCCATCGCGTTTTTTCGGTGTACGGAGCCCAATGCTTGGACGCATCCAGCGCAGCGGGCACGCCGTACCGTGCGAAAGCGAGCCACCGTCTCTGCATCCGCGCCGCCACCGCCATCGCCGGTTTACGGCCGCCGAGCCAGAACGTGGGGTCTCGGTTCAGTGTCCCGAAGTTGCCGAAGACGTACGGCAGTTCGGTTGCGTGTCCGGCCCCCACGCGAGCGGCCTTGAGCATCGGCGTCGCGTGATCGAATCGGTACATCCACGTCGGCGAGTGCCTGCTGTGTGCGTCGGCGATCCACATGCTCGGCATGACGAATCCCGCATCACGCGACATAGCTTGCGCGCCGGCCGGTTTGTCCCTGTCCGGGTACGCCGCCATGATCTCGGCGACGCGATAGGCCGGCAGATCGGCGTGATCGTGGGCAATGGCCCGGAACATCTCCGAGACGGTGTCGGAGGTGATCGGCATCAGCGGGGACTTCATGAACCGAAAGATCGACGGCTCGTCGTGGTTGGTGCCGATGATCAGTGGGATCTTGTGCGAGAGGCCCTTCTGGAACGCCGCCACCGGGTAACGCGGAACGATATCCCCATCCACGACCGGCGAAAGACCCAGTGTTCCAGGAACTCTCGTGGGAATTTCGTAGCAGAGCGTGTCCCCCGCAGTGACCAGCCTACTGAAATGCATGTCGAACAACTCGCCGATGTCTTCCCTGGCGACACCCACCAGTTCCAGGAATCTCGACGCCACTGCGGCACCTCGATCGGGGCCGTACACCGACGTCGCAGGAGCACTCTGCACGATCGCTTGCTGAAACAGGCCCTCGGCCTTCGGAGACGTCATCAACGTGGTGACCGATGCGCCCCCGGAGGATTCACCGAACACAGTGACTCGATCGGGATCGCCGCCGAACGCGGCGATGCATTCGCGTACCCATTCGAGTGCTGCGATCTGGTCTCGCAGTCCGAGATTGGTCTCGAAGGTGTGCTCGTCGGTGGAGAACGACGAGAGGTCGAGGAACCCGAAGGCACCGAGGCGGAAGTTGACGGTCACCACCACCACGTCACCGTTCTCGCTCAGGTTCCGCCCGTCGTACACCCGCTGAGCGGACGATCCGAGCGAGTACGCGCCGCCGTGGATCCACACGAGTACCGGACGTTGCTCTCCGTCGGGCCGGGGTGCCCACACGTTGAGCGTGAGGCAGTCCTCGGAGATCGACAGCGACGGATCGATCGGCACCGGACTGTCGCGACCCTGTGGTGCCATCGCGCCGAACTCGAGACCGTCGAGCACTCCGGTCCACGGCTGCAGCGGCCGCGGCGATCGGAACCTGAGCTTCCCCACGGGCGGTGTCGCGTAGGGAATACCCCTCCACGCCACGATCGGCGATGCGTCGACGGCGACCGGATAGCCGAGGACGTCGCCGTACGGCGTGCTCACACACACGGTGGAGCCGGACGCGGTGGAGTCGGACGCGTTGCCCATCGAGCCTCCTGTTCGGTCGCTGCCCAACGTACCAACATCATCCCTGGGCTCGGCGACGCTACGTTCGGCGTCGACGCCCCCGAGCGAAGGAATCGACCATGAGAAGAATCGGATGTGCCGCAGCGGCAGTCGTGGCGGTCGGTCTACTGGCCGCCTGTGGTTCCGGTGGAGGCGACGGGCCGATGGCGACGATCGTCACCGACCGCCCCACCCCGATCACCGCGCTTCCGACCACGCCCCGCAGTACGCCGTCATCCACACCTGCTTCCACGACGCCGCCGACGTCCACCACGGCAACGCCGACGAGTTCGGCAGCGACTCAGGCCAATTCGACGGACTACGCCGGCAAAGCACCTGGCTGGTACTACTTTTCGAGCCCCAGCGGAAAATTCGAGTGCGGTATCGCCGTGCTGAACACCTCGATCGCCGGTTGCCACGGTTCGTTACCCGATTCGGCACCGAAGGTTCCCGGCAGTGGCGCTTCGGGGACTGCGGTGAAACCCAACGCAGTGCAACTGATTGCCGGATCACCGGCGAAGTTCGAGAGTCTGGGCGATCCCAAGTTCCATCGTTTCGACGGCCCCGCGGCGGCGCTGCCGTACGGCGAGGTGCTCACCATCCCTGGAAGCGGCTCGACCAACGGCCTGCAGTGCAGCGTCGACGAGCAGCTCGGGGTGACCTGTACCGATCAGGTCGGTCACGGATTCACCGTCTCGGCCGAAGATTTCGACCTTCGCTGACGGTCTCGTTCGCTCGGCAAATTACCAGGCGTAATGTCCGGGGACGGTACGACAATCCCTGCCGTACGGTCTCCCCAGCGGCCGACGCCCGTGCGCGCGGCCGGAAGGTGCGTCACTCATGAATCAGACCTCGGACCGCCACACAGCGAAGGTCATCGGCGTCAGCGTCGCCGCCGCTGTGGGCGGATTCCTGTTCGGTTTCGACAGCTCGGTCATCAACGGAGCCGTCGACTCGATCGAAGATCACTTCCTCCTCGGCTCGTTCACCACCGGATTCGTGGTCGCGATCGCCCTGATCGGATGCGCAGTGGGTGCCTGGTTCGCCGGCAGCCTCGCAGACCGTTGGGGACGCAAGAAAGTGATGCTGCTGGGCTCGGCCCTGTTCGTGATTTCCTCGATCGGTTCCGGATTGGCGTTCAGCGTCCCCGATCTCATGCTCTGGCGAGTACTCGGCGGGCTGGGCATCGGCATCGCCTCGGTGATTGCGCCTGCGTACATCGCCGAGATCGCTCCGGCCAAGTGGCGGGGAGCCCTTGCTTCGCTACAGCAATTGGCCATCACCATCGGCATTTTCGCCGCCCTGCTGTCCGACGCGCTTCTCGCGGGGGCTGCCGACGGGGCGTCCAACGACCTGTGGTTCGGCGTCGAAGCCTGGCGCTGGATGTTTCTCGTCGGCGTCGTTCCCGCACTGGTGTACGGGCTGCTGGCAACACTGATTCCGGAGTCCCCGCGCTACCTGGTGGGTCAGCATCTCGACGACGAAGCAGCGCGAGTGCTCGCCGAGATCACCGGCGAACTGCACCCCGACGAGCGCGTTCACGAGATCAGGCTCACGCTGCGCAAGGAGTCGCGTTCGTCGTTCGCCGATATCCGCGGGCCGAAGTTCGGCCTGCAACCGATCGTCTGGGTCGGCATCACGATGGCCGTGCTCCAGCAGCTCGTGGGTATCAACGCGATCTTCTACTACTCGACGACGCTGTGGCGCTCGGTCGGCTTCAGTGAGGATCAGTCGTTCACCACGTCGGTCATCACCGCAGTGATCAACGTGGTCATGACGTTCGTGGCGATCCTGTTCGTCGACCGCATCGGCCGGCGCAAGCTGTTGTTGGCGGGTTCGCTCGGCATGTTCGTCGGGCTGGTCATGGCATCCGTGGCCTTCTCGCAGTCGATCGGCAACGGCGACGACGTCACGCTGCCCGCTCCGTGGGGTGCCATCGCGCTGATCGGTGCCAACCTCTTCGTCATCTTCTTCGCGTCGACCTGGGGTCCGATCATGTGGGTCATGCTCGGCGAGATGTTTCCCAACCGCATGCGAGCCATGGCCCTCGGAATCGGTACCGCAGCCAACTGGATTGCCAATTTCGCTGTGACGCTTGCCTTCCCGCCACTGACGTCGTCGGTGGGCCTGTGGGTCATCTACGCCGGCTTCGCAGTGTTCGCCGCCCTGTCGTTCTTCTTCGTCAAGGCCAAGATCACGGAGACCAAGGGTATGGAACTCGAAGACATGCTGGGGTGAGCCGAGGACCGCAGATACAGGGGCGGCGGCATCGGCACCGGGTGACCGGTGTTACTGTCGCTTTCGTTCTGACACGGGGTGTGTCCGCCGATGCGGATGCTGAGATCAAACCCGCCGAACCTGATGCAGGTAATACTGACGAAGGGATGTCAAGGCGATGACGCCTGTTGTATCTGCGGACCCGGTCCGCTTCACCGATCTCCTCTGGGATGCCTCCGCGGACATTCGACGCGAGATCGACAATCTGGAATTCCTACGGCTTCTCGGTGCCGGAACGCTTCCGCTCGACGCGTTCCGTCGGTACCTCGAGCAGGACTCGCTCTATCTGAGCGGGTACGTGAAGTCGTTGTCCTTGCTGGCAGCACACGCACCGAACCCGCTCGCCGGGGCATTCTGGGCGAGCGCCGCCGCGAGCGCCATGGACGAGGCGTCGTCGCACGAGGCCATGCTGACCGGGGGTTCTCTCCCCTCGTCGACGGCTACGCCGGAGCCATCACCCGAGTGCCTGGGCTACACCTCGTATCTGATCGCGACCGCAGCAACCGAGCCGTATCCCGTGGCAGCTGCTGCGGTGCTGCCGTGCTTCTGGATCTATGCCGATGTCGGCCGCTCTCTCGCCGCGGCAGCGAAGGCGGTTCTCGATCGCGATCCCGATCACCCCTATGCGCGCTGGGTGGCCGCCTACGACGCACCCGAATTCCATGCCATCGTCGACGCTGCGAAGACGTTCGTGGACGACGCCGCCGCGGCCGCGACGCCAGATCAACGCGAGCAGATGATCGACGCCTTCGTCGTCGCGTCGAGATACGAACTGATGTTCTGGGACAGCGCTTTACATCCCACTCCGTGGCCTTCGGCCGAGAGTGCGGTGTACGCATGAGAACCACTCGAATCCTCGCCACGCTTGCAGCGGCGGTCGTGGCGACCACCGGACTGGCGGGATGCTCGGAATCGACCGACTCCGACACCATTCGCTTCGCCCTCGACTGGACCCCGAACACCAATCACACCGGCCTCTACGTGGCTCTGCAAGAAGGCTACTTCGCCGACGCCGGGTTGAACGTGGAAGTTCTGCCCTACAACAACACCGCAGCGGACACCCTCGTCGATGCCGGAAACGCCGAGTTCGGCATCAGCACACAGAGCTCGGGGGTGTTCGCCACGTCGGCGGGCGCCCAGACCGTATCTGTTCTCGCACCGCTGCAGCATTGGGCAACCGGCATCGGAGTTCGCGCAGATCGAGACGACATCCCGAGCCCGAAGGCACTCGACGGCAAGGTCTACGCCGGCTTCGGCGAATCCGGCGAGCAAGCCGGACTTCAGCAGGTCATCAAGAACGACGGTGGCACAGGCGAATACGAGACAGTGGTACTGGGAACCTCGGCATACGAGGCGGTGTATTCCGGTACCGCGGACTTCACCGTCTCCTACTTCGCGTGGGAGGGCATCGAGGCCGAGCACAGCGGAACCCCGATGAAGTACTTCGACTACACCGACTACGGATTTCCCGACGCCTATGCGCTCACCATCAGTGGCAACGAACCCTGGCTCGCTGCCCACCCGGACGAGGCGAAGAAATTCGTCCAGGCCCTGCAACGCGGGTACCAACTCGCTGCCGACGATCCCGACAGAGCTGCCCAGGACCTGATCGACGCCAACCCCGGAACCTTCACGGACGAGTCGCTCGTTTTCGAGAGCCAGGAAATGCTCGCGGCGAAGTACATGAAGGATCCCTCCGGCGAGGTCGGAAGACAGAGCCTCGACAAGTGGACGGCGTACTCGAAGTTCCTGTACGAGAGCGGCGTACTGGCCGATCAGAACGGCGCCCCGCTGACGACGGAGCCGGACTGGTCGACCTACTTCACCAATGACTATCTCGGCGATCGATAAGCCGGTCACCGCTGAGCGAGACACGTTCTCGTTCAGCGGGATCCGAGCCTCTGTTCGCTGGGCGTGGCCCGCGGTCACGGTCGTCGCCGCCCTGATAGCCGCATGGCAGGTCTACGTCCAGGTCAGCGGAATCCGCCCGCAGGTGCTGCCATCGCCCGGTCGCGTCGTCGTGCAGGGTTGGGCGCAGCGTGATGCGATCATCGAGAACGCGTCCGCGACCGTGCAGGTGACGCTCGTCGGTTTCGCGGTCTCCCTGGCTCTCGCCTGGATACTGGCTGTCGCGGTGGATTTCTCGCCCTGGCTCCGGCGCGCGTTCGTGCCACTCTTCGTCGTGTCGCAGACACTGCCGATCATTGCGATCGCACCGTTGCTGATCATCTGGTTCGGCTTCGGTTTGCTCCCCAAGGTTTTGGTGATCGCTCTGGCCACGTTCTTCCCGATGGCCATCGGGCTCATCGAGGGCTTCGCGGCAGCCGATCGCGATGCTCGATCTCTTCTCGTGAGCATGGGTGCCTCACGCTGGCAACAGTTTCGGTACGTACGGCTACCGTCGGCCCTCCCCCGGTTCTTCACCTCGTTGCGCATCGGCATCACCTACGCCGTCGTCGGGGCGATCTTCGCCGAATATGCCGGAGCCAGTGCAGGGCTCGGCATCTACATGAGCCAACAGAAGAACTCGTTCCGAACCGATCTGGTCCTGGCCGCAGTGGCCGTCACAGCCGTGATCAGTGTGGTCCTCTTCGTCTCCACGTTCGTGGTGGAACGATTGGTTGCTCCGTGGGCTCGCCACGGATCGGCGGGACTACATGTCTGACCCGATCACCACCGACAACTGCATCGACGTTCGCGGACTGACCAAATCGTTCGGCGACAAGCTTGTGCTCGACGGCGTTTCGTTCGGAGCGCAGAAAGGCGAGTTCATCTCGATCATCGGACCGAGTGGATCCGGCAAGAGCACGGTGTTCAACATGCTGGCCGAGCTGGACCGACCCGATTCCGGCACGGTGAACGTACCGCCGTGTGCCTACATGCCGCAAAAGGATCTGCTGTTTCCCTGGCGATCCGTGCTGGACAACACGACTCTCGGACTCGAAGTGCAGGGCGTCGCGAAGAAGGAAGCGCGAGCGCGGGCGCGGGAGCTGTTCCCGGTATTCGGCCTCGACGGCTACGAGTCGGCCAGGCCGTCCGAGCTCTCGGGCGGCATGCGCCAGCGAGCGGCGCTACTGCGCACGGTGGTGCAGGGTCGGTCGGTGCTGCTGCTCGACGAGCCGTTCGGAGCGCTGGACTCGTTGACCCGCAGTGACATGCAGTCCTGGTTGCAGCAGGTCTGGTCGGAGTTTCGATGGACAGTGCTGATGATCACGCACGACATCCGTGAGGCGGTCTACCTCTCCGATCGGGTCGTCGTTCTCTCCCCCAGGCCGGCCCATGTACGACGGCAGGTCGAGGTGCCCCTGCCCCGCCCACGCGGACTGGAGATCGTGACGACACCTCAGTTCGCTGCGGTGGAGAAGCAGCTGATGGATGTTCTGCTGAGCGCACCCTGACCTGTCCGGCGCGCGTTCAGTCGACGCAGGGCTCAGTCGACGCAGGGCTCAGTCGACGCAGGGAATGCCGCCGTCGCTGTGCACGCCCTCGTCTGGTGCCCCGGGCAGATCCTCGGTCGTATCCGGTGGGGCGATCGCGAGTGGCGGAGGTCCCGTCGTCGGGGCCGGTGCCTCGGTGATCGACGGTGTGGGCACCGGCGCGTTGCCGATCAACCGCGCAGCCTCGGCCCTGATGGAGTCGACGTCGACGAGATTGACGTCCTGACCGTTGATCGTGTCGTACCCCTTGATCGGCAGCGTGTAGAAGTCGATGTCGCCCTGCATGACCGCACCGGCTTGCCCGGCGAGCGTCATCGGATCCAACGACGCGTCGATGACGATGTCGTTCTTGGTTCCCGCCACCAGCGCTCGTAGTTCGCCGATATTCGCGAGAACACCGGAGGAGCTGAGCTTGGCCATCACCCCGGCAACAAAAGCCTGCTGCCGTCTGGTTCGATCGAGATCGCCGTTGTCGAGGCCGTGACGTTGCCGTACGAAGGACAGCGCCTGCGAGGCGCCCAGCTCTTGTGCGCCGGCTGGAAAGTTCGCCCCCGAATAGCTGTCGTCGACTGGATTGTTCAAGCACACCTGGATGGGGCCGACGGCCGTCGCCACGTCGTAGAAACCCAGGAGGTTCACTTCGGCAAAATGGTCGATCGGCACGTCGAGCAGGTTGCGGACCGCAGTCAACGTCGATCGCCGACCTGCCTCTCTCGCTCGCCGTTCACGCTCGGCCGGATCGGTGACGCCCTCGTCGAGCAACTCCGTATCGGCGTCGGCCTTGGCGAGGCCGTACGCCTCCTTGATCTTTCGCTTGCCGTACCCGGGGACGTCGACGTAATCGTCACGAGGTATCGACAACGCGGTCGCACGTCCGCCATCGGCCGGAAGATGAACCAGCAGTAGAGTATTGGTGTTGTAACCGCCGACATCGCTGTCTCCCGCGTGCAGTTCATCGGTGACGAACTCGGCGGGCAGGTCGTTTCCGTCCATGTCCTTGCGACTGTCGAGGCCGATCAACAGGATGTTGGTGTCCTGGCCGTTGCCGCCCGGATCGTTGTTCGCGATACCGTCGAGAGCGTCGGAGGTGGTCAGTCCGGTGGTCGCCTCGCGGTAGACCGCGAACCCGATGCCACTCACCGCAACCGAGGCGACCGCTGCAGTGGCAACGACGACCCGTCCGATCCGAAGCGCGAGACCACGATGACGCGACGCTGTGTGGATACGATGCCGACCCGATCCGCGGTTGCCGCGGGTGGTGTCGTTGCCTGGGCCGTTCGTTAGCACCTCGCCAGGCTACTCGGGTCCTACCTGGGCAAAGCCCCGCCCAATTTCAGAGCGAGTCCCTCGACGGCGACAAACGCAGCCTCGAGACTGGCTTGCGCCTGCGGAATCCGGGGTGCCAGCGCCGGCACTCGTGCAGCAAGCGTCAGATCGATCGGGACGAAGTGGACGTCCATCCCGAGCGCGACCCCGAGGACCTGCCGCAACTGGGCCGTGGTGTGGTCGGCCGACGCGCCGTCGGTACCGGGGGTGTAGTCGTTACCGCGGCTGGTCACCACAACAGCAGGTTTGCCGACGAGGGGTGCCGTATCGCCGTCGAACGGGACGGTGATGCCGGGAACGTGTACGTAGTCGATCCACGCCTTCAAGGTCGACGGGATCGACCAGTTGTACATCGGTGCACCGATGAGCACAACGTCCGCCGAGATCAGTTCTTCGATCAGTTCGATCTGGAGCGCCTCGGCGGATGCCTCCACATGTTCGTCGGCTGCGCGCAAGTGTGGTGCCCAGTGCAGCGCCGAAGTGGGTAGGTGCGGCAGCGGATTCAGATGCAGGTCTCGATGGATCACGGAGTGGTCGGTGCCGATCGAATGCCAGCCGTCCGAGAAGCGGGACGTCACCTGACGGCTGATCGAACGAACCGGGTCGGCAGACGAATCGAGATGCAACAACTGCGGCACTGAAACACTCCTTGTGAGTCGGGTGCTTCGAGCCTATGCGTACCGTCCGCTTCTATCCTGGTCGAATGGACTTCCGATTCGTCATGCCTGCTCTCGCCTCGCGCTCGGCCACACAACTCGCGGCCGCCGTACACAAGCGAACGGGTACGGACGTCGACGTCAGAATCGGAGATTCGGCGGTGCCACTCGACGACGCGGCACGCGGTGCTGTCCTCGAACTCCTCACCCAGCTGGCCACCGGCCGAGCAGTGGCAATCGGAACGGTGGACGAGTTACTCACGACCTCGCAGGCCGCGGCAGTACTCGGGGTCTCCGATACCTACGTCAGACGGTTGGCCGATGCGGGCGACCTACCTATCGAGATGCGCGGAACCCATCGACGATTCAGGCTCGAAGATCTTCTGCGGCAGCGCGATCGGTTCAAGTGACATCGTCGTGGAACATCAGCCGGCCTCACGCTCGATGTGCTCGGACTGGACGGTCATCAGATCACGAAACGCCTGCCCGGCGGCCATCCACAGTTGTTCGGAGTCGATGTAGTCGACTCCGCGGATCTCGACGTCACCCAGGTACGCTCCGACGTCCACCGACAACATTCCGATGACCGACGACACGTCGGCGTCGAGGTACGCGGACTGAGTGTTCTGCAGCTCGCGAAACTGGGCCGAGAAGAACTCGGCTGGGATTCTTCGATCGACGAACTGCGCGATGAGGAACAGGAAACGGGACGCGTGGGCTGTACCTGACCGGTAGGAATGCTCCATGGTGAATACCTCTCCCCACGGTCGACAGCACCCCTCGCACTGTCGACCGTTGAGCTCGCTGATACTCCGATTTCGATGTACGAACGAACTCTCGAACATCGATTCGACCCAGTGGCTAAAACAGGGAGCTCGTCCTACCAGCGCTAGATTAATCCGACCGTTGGCCCGTTTATGGCCGATGGAACAATTTGGTGAGGAATCACAACGAAGCCCGTCCGGCCTGCCGTTCTCTACTGAAACGATCCCAGCGGAGCGCGATCCGGAGTGTCCAACTGCCAGAACTGCCAGCCGTCGCGCTCTTCGACATCTCCGCTGATATGGGTGGCGACGGCACTGGCCGCGACGGACGGGTTGTCGAATCGTCGACCCTCCATCGGCCCGGCAGTGATCTCCAGTCGCTGGGTCTCGGGGTCGTAGCGGCCGCTCAGTCGATAGCCCTCGCAGTCGGCGACGACTCGCACACGGTTGTCGACGACTTCTTCCTCCACTGCGGCTTTCGCCGATTTGCGGGGTGCCTTCACCCGTGGGGTACGAACCCACGTCTGCTCGGGACCGACATCGAGCGTGGTGTCCAACGTGGAGCTCAGCCCCAACAGGTCCCACCGCTCACTGCCATGCGCCACCCGGTCCACCGCGATGGCGTGATGCCCAGTTCTGGTTCGAAGAGGCGAATCCTGAACCCACAGATCGACTTCTCCGCGAATATCGGTCGCCATCTCTTCCGACGACACCATGTAGAAGCGCGGCTCTTCGTTCGCAAGGTCGACGAACACCCAATACGACGATCCGGTGTCGTCGCTCTCGAGCGACTCGTCTTGCCTGCGAGCCTTCCAGTCCCCGGTCACTTTCGATCGCACTCGAACGATGCACGAGGACTTCCCGTCCATAGACCAGACCTGCACGGGGTTACGGCGAGACGTGGTCAGCCGCTCCGCACGTCCACCGCGCTGAGCGACGGTTCGAATGAATGCTTTGATTCCCCGGTCGGATGTGTCTTCCACGGATTGCCACCTTCAGCCTCGAGAGCGCCCCGTACTTATGAAGAGCGGTGTTGCGACGGGTGGCGCTTGCACGACTCGGTTTACCTCACCCTACTGCTTCGACCCACGCTCGAGTAACCGCCGAACACCCCGTCGGACGAGTGCCGGTTACGGTGAACAGAGCGAACTCGGCCAGGAGGTACCACCATGCAGGTGACGATCACGCACGACACTGCCGACAACCGGTTCGAGATCCACGTCGACTCTCAGCTGGCCGGCTATTCGGAGTACCTCGAATCCGACGGCGTCAGAACGTTCCATCACACCGTCACGCTCCCTCGCTTTCGCGGTCGAGGACTCGCAGCCACACTCACCGAGCACGCACTCGACGACACCAGCACGCAGGGACTCCGGGTGGTCCCTGCGTGCTGGTTCGTCCGCGACTTCATCGAGGCGGCGGGCGATCGATATTCCGATCTGGTCGAACATTGAGCCTCAGCTCATGGACGAGAACGTCCCGACGCGAAGGTGGGACTCGGAAGTCGGAACATCGCCGTCATTGGATGCCCCTTCGTCGACAACCCCAGCTTCTCGTGAGTTCCCTTCGCTAGCAGTCGGTTCCGATGCCCTTTCCGCCGCGACCCGACGCCGCTCGTAGTTCCGGACACCACGCTCGACCCGTTGTCGATGTTCGTTCAAGATTTGTTCGTAGTGGTACATCTGTTCTCCTACAACAAGTATGGATGCCGAACACAGAGATGTTCTGCGCGGCGAGGAATTCGAAGGGTGTCACATCACCTTCGGACCGAAGCTCTACTCAGAGAGCGTAATTGGCAATAATCGCAAACCGAGTGCAGACGACTCGTCGGCTTGCGTACTTCGATTCTGCTGCCATTGTCCACCTCCACGGTCTCTACGATGTGCCTGTGTCATGATCATGCACGGCCTGAGCCGCGAACTCCACCGAATTAATTCATCCGGTAGCGGGGACTGGGCAGTTGTCTCGAATGTCATTGCACGATAGATGATTTCGAGTGGGCATACAGGTCCGTCCGCGCTCAGCCTTACGATCGACGCTGCCGGCGTGCGATCTGAGCAGTGGAGATTCCGACACTGCCGAAGGCACAACCGTCGGATCCAACGTGTGCAGGTCGTCGCAGCTGCGTGTGCGTGTGTGTGTCAGGCGCGCGGGGATTGGCGTTCATCGGTGTGGCGAACCTGCACGCGTCTGGCGAATGCACTCGCGTTTGTCAGACGCTCACGGATTCGTCGGCGATTCCGCTCGCGCCTGACGAACGCGAGCGCGTTTGCCGAACTACTTCGCTGGGTTAGCCGGCGGAGTCTCGATCTGTTCGCTCCGATATGCAGTCTTCGGACATCGCACAAAATCGTGAGACATGGATGTTCGACGCCCGGGGAATCGGATGGGGCATCACACTCGAATACGTTGTGAGGGTAATAGTTTCGAAATGCGTAATGCCCCCGACCGTGAGGTCGGGGGCATTACGGGATGTTGTGTTCGGCGGTGTCCTACTCTCCCACACCCTGTCGAGTGCAGTACCATCGGCGCTGGAGGGCTTAGCTTCCGGGTTCGGAATGGGACCGGGCGTTTCC